>JADFMD010000008.1 GCA_022564055.1 Gemmatimonadota bacterium | reverse complement strand
AGCGCTCGTCGAGAGGCCTACCATGTCCCTTTCACCCCGCTTTGTCCGGTGCTTACAGATCGCGGCAGGAAACTGGTTCCGGCGCCCGCATTCCTGATTCCTCAGCTCGAAAATCCCGACCTCGGGAAGCGGGTCCTCGACGAGGCTCAGGCCGTCGCGACCGAGATCCAAGCGGGGCCCGAGGGGGCCTTCAGGTTATCCTTTGGTCTTACCTCCTGCCCAACTTGTTACGCCAGCCTTGCCCACAGGCGCAAGCCGATGCTACCCTGACTGTGGGTTTGCGTGTGCGGGAGGATGCCACATTTTTCAGGACTTCCTGTTCGTCGGAATATCGTCTCGCTACCGGTTCCAAGGGGGACTAATGAGCGTCGAGAGAATGAGGGCTTTGTTCGGTCTGCTGGGGGTTGGAGTCTTAGGGCTGAGCGGCTGCGCGAACATGCAGACGAGTGGCGTCGAGCGCACGGACGGTGCGGTTCTGGCTTCGGGCCCCGTGGCAGGCGTACCCACTTTCTACGCGGATGCGCTTCCGATCCTCCAGAAGAACTGCGTGGCTTGTCACCAACCGGACGGTCCGTCCGTCGGTGGACTCACGGCCCCGATGTCGCTCATCGCGTACGAAGACGCCCGCCCTTGGGCCAGTCGCATCAAACGGGCTCTGGAGACGGGGTACATGCCTCCCTGGGGAGCCCACGTGCAGCACCAGGGAACCTTCAAGGACGAGCGCTACATCCCGGATGCCGATAAGGCGACGCTCATCGCCTGGGTGGATGCGGGGGCACCGGCCGGAGACCTGGCGGACCTGAGGGCATGGGAGGCTCGTGTCGCAGCCGGAGAGGTGGAGGAGGGCGGAACGACGCTGCCACCCTCGGGCTGGTGGATCGGCGATCCGGATCTGATCGTGGCGTTCTCGGAGCCGGTGGATGTGCCGGACGACGTGATGGACTGGCAGCCGACGTTCACCATGCCCGTCCCCGAGGGCCAGCACACCGAAGCCAGGTGGGTATCGAAGGCCGAGCTTCGCCCCGGTGGTCCGTGGGTTCACCATATCGTGTCCAGCCACATGGGCGTGGGCGTCCCCGGCCGGGGGCCGTTCACCTACCCGGAGGGTTGGGGCGTACTCCTGCCCGAGGATCCCTACATCACCGTCAACATTCACTATCACAAGCAGCCAGGGCCGGGCACGGCCGTACAAGACTTCACCCAGGCTGGGTTCATTTTCTACGAGCCCGGCGATGTGATCGACTATGTGGTCGAAACGGACCTGAATTTCACGCGGGAGTGGAAGATTCCTGCGGGTGATCCGAACTACGAGGTGAAGCACCAGCGTCTGTTCGAGGAAGACACCTATCTCCTTTCCATGGGGCCGCACATGCACTACCGGGGAAAGGCTGTGAAGTACGAGCTCGAGTATCCGGACGGGAAGATGGAGACCCTGCTCTGGGTCCCGGACTACGACTTCAACTGGCAGTTCCTTTACGAGTACAAGGAGCCGCTCCTCGTTCCGGCCGGCTCCAAGCTTCACATGACCTGGTGGTTCGACAATTCCGCCGAAAATCGCTACAACCCTGATTCGACAGTGGATGTGGTGTACGGAGCGGCGACCACGGATGAGATGGCCAACGCCCGGATTTATTTTGCTCCCGTGACCAAGCAGGGCATCGTCGTGGGTGAGGAGATCCCCGAAGACCTTCTCGAACAGGCACGCGCGCGCGAGCAGCGACGGCGGGAGCGAGCCGAGGCGCAGAACGGACGGTAGGGCGGGTAAAAGGTAGTTGGGGAAAAGCCCGCCCCTCCCGCCCCATGCGGCGGAGGGGCGGGTTTGATTACATCTCATAGCATCTAGGGGAGGAACCCATGAAGCGGTCCGCAATCGGGCGTATGGCGATGTTCTTAGGTCTCCCGGTGGTGATTGGTCTGGCAGGGGCGTCGTGCGGCGGCGAGGCCGGCTCGGGCTCCCAGGAAGTCGCACAGATGGCGAGCGGCGCGGATCAGTTTCTCATGTCTTTGTCTGACGAGGAGAGGGAGCGCGCGACGTTCGACTTCGATTCGGACGAGCGAGAGCGGTTTCACTTCGTCCCGCCCGAGACGTTCGAGCGCCACGGACTACCCCTCGAGGATATGAGCACCGAGCAGAGAAGCCTGGCCCATGATCTGCTCAAGACTGGCCTCAGTCAGAGCGGGTACATGACCGCTACCGAGATCATCGAGCTCGAAGCGATTCTAGAGGCGCTGGAGGGCGGCGAGGCGTTTTCGCGTGACCCGGACCTGTACTTCGTGTCCGTGTTCGGGACACCCTCGACCGACGGCACGTGGGCATGGAGGTTTGAGGGACACCACCTCTCGCTGCACTTCACGATCATCGACGGGGCGATCACCGTCAGCGCGCCGACCTTCCTGGCCGCGAGCCCTGCAGAGGTCAGGGATGGACCCAGAGCGGGGCTGCGTCCACTGGGTTCCCTGGAGGATGCGGGTCGAGCGTTGCTCGCGTCCCTGGACGCGTCACAACGTGAGGTCGCGATCCTCGACGAGGTCGCACCGACGAACATCGTGAGCGGCGTGGAGCTCGCACCCGATCCCCTCTCCCCGGTGGGCATTGTGGGCTCGGACCTCACGGCGGCGCAGCGCGATCTGCTGATGGATGTCATCGAGTTCTACACGTCGGTGATGAGCGATGACATCGCCGCGCTTCGACTGGCAAAAGTTCAAGATGATGGCATCGAGAATGTCACGTTCGCATGGGCCGGTGGGACCGAGTACGGCGACGTTTCTTATTTCCGGGTGCAAGGCCCCAGCTTCTTGATCGAGTTCGACCACACACAACGCGATCCGAATCACATCCACTCGGCGTGGCGTGACTTCGACGGGGACTTCGGACGCGACCTGTTGCGGGACCACATGGCGCAGGTAGTGCACTAGACGCTGGGAGCAGGGAGGAGGCCCATGCTGATGAACGCGAGAAACTGGAAGGCGGGACGCCGCGGCGCAGAACAACGGTTTATTGCCCGTCGAACCTTTGCTCCCCGGCTCTTAGGGGCGCTCGCGGTCTTTGGCTTCATGGTCCTCCTTGGCGCCGTTCCCATCGTCAGCGCCCAAGAAGTCCCGCCGTTGATCACGGAAGCCGAGTACGAGCGGTGGCAGGTGGAGCTCTCGAACTGGGGCCGTTGGGGGCCGGATGACGAGCTCGGCGCGCTCAACCTCATCACTCCGGCGAAGCGGTTAGCCGCGACTGCGCTGGTGCGGGAGGGGATCACCGTGTCGCTCGCCTCGACTGCGCAGACCGAACGGACCATCGACAACCCCTGCCCCCTCGAATGGGAGATGGCCAACGCCAACCGGAGCGGGGCTACCGATCGGATCGCCTATCGGTGCATTCACGGCCCCGGCACGACACACATCGACGGCTTCGCCCATCGCTTTTTCGACGGCAAGATGTGGAACGGCTATGACGTGGCCGACCTGGTCACGATGGAAGAGGGCGCGTTGAAAAACGACATCCTCACGCTGAAAAACGGAATCGTGACCCGCGGCGTGCTTTACGATATTCCCCGGCTCAAGGGGGTGCCTTACCTGGAGCCGGGTACGCGCATCACCGTCGAGGATCTGGAGGCGTGGGAGGCGCGTATCGGTGTAAAAGTCGGTCCGGGCGACGCGTTCCTCCTGCGATGGGGCCGTTGGGCCAGGCAGGAGGCGATAGGAGCGTTCGATACCGGGGCCGAGGCGGCGGGGCTCGACAACTCGGTCATCCCCTGGCTGAAGGCTCGGGACGTGGCGCTCATCGGGTGGGAGACTCCAGGCTATATGCCACGGCCACCCGGCGAGCTTCCCAGGCTCGCCTTGCACGACTTCGCGTTGACCATGCTGGGAATACATCTCCTCGACCGTGCGGATTTAGATGCGCTGAGTGAGGTGGCGGCGGCCCAAGGACGATGGGAGTTCATGCTGATGCTCGCGCCGCTACCGATTCCCAACGGCACGGGCTCCCCGGTAAACCCGATCGCCATCTTCTAAAGCAGCGCCGAGGCGTAGCGCGCCTGGGCCCGCCTCTAGCGCCCTGCCGCGCTCCGGCCTAATCCGAGAGCGCGTGCGGTCCCCGCGGTAATCCCGCCGTCCCCTCCCACCGTCACCATGCGGAACCCTTGGCTGAGACGATCCTCCACCGAAGCGGCGCCCGTAGTGATCGCGCACGGTACGTCGTGGCGCAGACAAGCGGCCAGAACCGTTTGGATGGCCTGCTCCACCTGGGGCGCGCCGGGGTTGTCGCCGTAGCCCATCTGCGTGGAGAGGTCCGACGGACCGATGAAGATGACGCCGACGCCGGGGGTGGTGATGATCTCCTCGATCCTCTCGACGGCACCCGGGGTCTCGACCTGGATTATCGTGAGCAACTCTCCACCGGAGCTCAGGGGCCATACATCAGCGCTCTGGTAGTACGCGCCGCCTCCGATTCCCCAAAACCAGGAGGCGATGCCCGGCGAACGACCGCGACGGCCATTGGGCTCACGGATGTCGGAGCTCAGTGGCCGGGGGTACCGCATCGACGACACCGCGTTGAGCGCCTGCTCGCGGTTCTCGATCATGGGAAACATGACGCCGAACACTCCCACATCCAGCGCCTGCTTCACCACGAAGCTCATCATCTCCACGCCGTTCTGAGGAACCCGGACGAGGGGGGTGACGGCCATCTGCAGGTGACCGTTGGCCGCGGTCCTCTGTCTGTCGGTCATGCCGAGGAGGAAGATCCGCAGAGTCTCGGGGCTCCACGGGCCGTGCTCCATGTCGATGATGATGAAATCCAGGCCGGACCTGGCGAGGGAGCGGGCATTGTTGAGGGACCGGTCTGAGCTGATGATTCCGAAGACCGCCTCTCCCCCGTCGAGGAGGTCGATCACGCGGCTGAGGCGAATGTCGTCCCCCTGTTGCGCACCCATTGGCGTGAGGGCGAAGAGCCCGGGAGGGGCGAGGAGGGTACACAACGCCACCAGACCGAGGCAAAGGCGCGACGGTGATGTTCGGCAGGATTTCTTCATGATTATCTCACCGGTTCTCGGTGTTCGCCTCAACCCACCGCGTCCGGAGGGGAGGCAGCAGTCTCCTTCGCCGCCGGCGCAGCGCCTGGCACCCTCTCCTTCCGGAATTCGTCCCTGGGCGCCGCGGGCATCGGATGCCAGCCCGCCTCTTTTACAGCCGCCTGCGCTGCCGCGAGGCGTGCGACCGGGACACGGAACGGAGAGCAACTCACGTAGTTCAGGCCCAAGTTGTGGCAGAATTCCACCGAACGGGGATCGCCTCCGTGCTCGCCGCAGATCCCGATCTCGAGATCCGGACGGACGCCTCGCCCAAGTTCAACCGCCATCCGCATGATTTTCCCCACTCCCTCTATGTCGAGGGTCGCGAACGGATTATCGGGGAGAACGCCCTGCTCCAGGTAATGAAGAAGGAATCCCGATTCAGCGTCGTCCCGGGAGATCCCGAATACCGTCTGCGTCAGATCGTTCGTTCCGAACGAGAAGAAATCAGCCGACGCCGCAATTTCGTCCGCTGTGAGGGCCGCCCGCGGGATCTCGATCATCGTCCCGAGCTTATACGGTATCTCCTGCTCCTCTTCCTCCATCACTTTCAGCGCCTCGGCTTCCACCAGTTGACGCTGGGTCTTGAGCTCGTTCACGTGTGACACCAAGGGGATCATGACCTCGAGCTTGACGTCGACCCCATCGCGCACGCAGCGCGCCGCGGCCTGAAAGAGGGCACGAGCCTGCATACGGGTGATTTCCGGGCGTAGCATTCCGAGACGGACCCCGCGCGTGCCCAGCATGGGATTCGCCTCCAGAAGATCCTCGGTCCGCTCGAGGAAATCTTGTTTCTCCCGGATCTCCTCGAGTGTGTCGTCGATCTCGCGAAGCGTTTCCAGGTGCTGGAGCCGGACCTTGAGCTCCGCCAACTCGCGCAGGAGCTCCTGATGGTCGGGGAGGAACTCGTGAAGCGGGGGGTCCAGAAGACGCACCACGACCGGAAGACCGTCCATGGTCCGGAAGAGCCCCTCGAAATCACTGCGCTGAAGGGGTAGGAGCCGATCGAGGGCGTCCTCGCGCTCCAGATGGTTTCGGGCCATGATCATCTCCCGCATCACAGGGAGGCGATCTTCCTCGAAGAACATATGCTCAGTCCGGCAAAGGCCGATTCCCTGGGCCCCCAAATCGCGGGCGCGGCGAGCATCATCGGGGTAGTCCGCATTCGCCCAGACCTCGAGGGTCCGGAACTCGTCCGCCCAACCCAGCAGTTTGGTGAGCCAAGGGTCCTCGATGTCCGGAACGACGGTCGGTAGTGCGCCCAGGTAGACTTCTCCGCGCGCCCCATCGATGGAAATTTCAGCCCCCTCCCGAATCGTGAGGTCTCCGACCCGCGCCTCGCGGTCGTTCAAATCGATATCGAGGTCCTCGACGCCGACGACTGCCGGCTTACCGAACTGACGTGCTACCAATGCCGCGTGGCTGGTCCGTCCCCCCCGGCTGGTAACGATCCCCTCCGCCGCGAGCATCCCGTGAACGTCGTCGGGCCTCGTCTCGGGCCGCACCATGATTACCGCTTTTCCGTCCTCCTTGGCCCATCGCTCTGCCGTATCCGCATCGAATGCGACGATCCCTACAGCCGCTCCAGGCGATACGTTAAGACCCTTCGCGAACACCTGTGCCTTGGCTCTGGCCTCCTCGTCGAACTGAGGATGTAGATAGAAATCCACCTGCTCGGGGCTCACCCGGAGCACGGCCTCCTCTCGGCCAAGGAGCTTCTCCTCAACCATGTCCACGGCGATCCGCACCTCCGCCTGAGCGGTGCGTTTACCGTTTCGCGTCTGGAGGAGCCACAGGGTTCCGTTTTCGACCGTGAACTCGAGGTCCTGCATATTTCGGTAGTGGTGCTCGAGCGTATCCGCGATCTCACGGAGCTGCTTGTGGGGCCCCGGGAACAGTTTCGCCATCACGCTGATGTCGAGGGTCTTCCGGGTTCCATCCACCACGTCCTCTCCTTGGGCGTTCACCAAGAAGTCCCCGTGCAGCCCCGGCTCTCCGGTGGACGGGTTGCGGGACATCACGACTCCCGTCCCGGACGACTCGCCCATATTCCCGAAGACCATCGTCTGGATGTTCACCGCCGTACCGAGGTCGTGCGGAATTCCCGATGCGTTTCGGTAGTCGACGGCGCGTTTCGTATTCCAGGAATCGAACACGGCCTCCGTGGCCGCCTGCAATTGTTCCAAAGGATCTTGCGGGAAGGGGGCCCGGGTGTGTGTCCGGACGAGCTCCTTGAAGCGCTGCGTGAGGGCCATCCAATCATCCGCTCCAAGCTCTGTATCCGAGACGACCCCGGCAGCCAATCGACTCTGTTCGATGACCGCTTGGAAAACCTCGTCTTCCATCCCCCGAACCACGGTCCCGAACATCTGAATCAACCGTCGATAGGAGTCGTACACGAAGCGCGCGTCACCCGTGAGCTCCACCATCCCTTCGGCCACCTGGTCGTTCAAGCCCAGGTTCAGGATGGTGTCCATCATCCCGGGCATCGAGAATTTCGCCCCCGATCGGCACGAAACCAGCAAGGGCTTTTCGGGATTCCCGAACTCCTTGCCCGTTTCGGCCTCGATCCGGCTCAGGGCCTCGATCTCTTGTTGCCAGATGTCCGCGGGAAAACTGCCCTGAACCGCTAGGTAGGCGATGCACGCCTCGGTTGTCACCGTGAAGCCGGAGGGCACGGGGACCTGAATCCGCGCCATTTCCGCTAGATTCGCGCCCTTCCCACCAAGAAGCCCCCGGACCGCCTCCCAATCACCCGCCGCGGCTTCCGCAGCTTTGAGCTCGTCGAAAAGATACACCCACTTCCGATCCATTTACCCTCCGAAACCGGCAGATCGACCCGGGCGGAGCGTCGCCTAGTGCGTCACCCGCCCCGGTTAAGGTAATCCCCAATGCGGGTAGGGCCAGTTTAAGGGGTCCCCGCGAGCTCTAGGCGCCCGCCGAGCGTTCCGCCTCGGCCAAGGCCGATGGAACGACCGAGGCGGCCCAGTCGGCGAACCGGCACCACCCCACCTCCGGATAAGCGGTTCGGAGGCCCTCGATATCGACCGAGTATCCTGTTTCGATGAACCACTCGTACATCAACGCGAAATCCTCGCTGAAAGCTCGGATCTGGTCCATGGGCACCTCGTAGTGCTCCACGGCCCGGTCCAGGAGCTGCCCTAGGACCACCGCGGTCCGCTCGGACGTCAACTCGTCGCTCGCGATCTCCACCCGACGGCTCACGAATTCGTCCTTTCTATCGACCACGAGCGCACCGAAGGCGCCAATGTCGCTCACGGCCACCTGCTGCAGGGAAAGATCGGCGGGAAGAGGCAACGGATATGAGCCAGTCTGGAGGGCATCCAGGTTCTGCCCAAAGAAAAGATTCTCCATGAAGTAGACCGGAGCGATCACACTCCAGTCCAAGTCGGTCGAGGCGAGGTACTGCTCGACCTCCCATTTGCTGTCGAAATGTGGGATCCCGGTGCTCTTGTCGGCCGAGGCGACGGATGTGTACACGAAGTGATCGACCCCAGCCGCGACGGCCGCATCCACGATCGCCTTTCCCTGAGCGACCTCGGCCGCCTCCCCCGCTTCAAACGGGGTACTCATGGCGAACACCGTATCGACGCCGGTGGTGGCAGTGGAGAGAGAGTCCGGAGCCCCGAAGTCACCCGTCACGAGATCCACACCGAGTGCCGCCACGGCCTGTGCCGCGGCACCGTCCACGTTTCGTGTCAGGCCGCGAACGCGATGGCCCTTCTCAAGCAGTGCGCGGGCGACGGCACCGCCCTGCTTCCCTGTAACTCCGGTGACGAGGACCAGCTTTGAGTTCGACATCGTACCTCTCCTTGACTTCGGTCGCCCGCCCGAGCGTCTTGACGTAGCGACCTAATTATTGAATATTCAAATGTTGAATACACAAGATTAACGGTATCTGTTCTCGTGTCAAGAGATTGAGAGGGGTTCCTTTCAGGGACCTTTCGGGTGGACGCCGGAGTCTCGATCAGATCAAAACCCTAGGCCGAGGGACAAGAGCACCCGTGAAACTATCTGAAGAAATCCAGCAATCCACGTTCAGGAGCGTTCACACCGAGGCGGTCCTCAACCTGCACTTCACAAGCAATTGGCTGCTGCGGATCGTGCAAGGGGAGTTGAACGCATTCGGAATCTCTCACGAGCAGTACAACATTCTCCGGATCCTGCGCGGCAATCGGGAGGGTACGTACTGTCTAGGCGACGTTCAGCAACGGATGCTGAACCGGACGGCCAACACGACACGCCTGGTTGAAAAGCTCCGGAAGCGTGGCCTCCTCAGCCGGCGCCCCAACCCGACCAATCGGCGGATGGTGTGTGTGCGGATCACCCGGGCAGGTCTCGACCTTCTCAAAGAGATGGACGGGCCAATCCAAGAGATGGACGCCCGAATGCAGGCGGCTCTTTCCAATGAAGATGCCAGCCGCCTCACCGAGATCCTGGAGATTCTGCGCGATCGGCTCGAGGTCACCGGACCGGCGGAGTCGCGTCAGGGCCGTGCGGTCCCGCCTACGTCAGCGGGTCGGACTCTCACGGGCCATCAACCGGAAGGAGACTGAGCTACCGATACTCCTTCGTGAACCCATTCCGACTATTCGTAACCGTGAATGAGCCATCGCCGTGCCCTGACACCTTGATCCAGTGCGCGTCACCGTTGTGCACCGGCCGGGGAGGGGCTCCGGCCCCACGGCTCGGCCCAGTCAGCGGCGCAATGGGCATGACCTCTTGTACGTCATCGACCGGGTTCGCGATGAACAGACCGGGCACCGTGTATTCCTGGCCGCTCAGTTGGGAGAAGTGAAGCTGCCAGAGGTCTTCGAGGCCGGGAGCGGAGTAAAGGACTCGCATCGCCTCCGGCTGCCCACCTTTTCGCGTGCCGTTGTTCAGGATGGCCACACGGGCCTCGATGGCGTGGACGAGGACCTTCGCGTTGGAGATCGGCTGTCCATGGTGGGAGACGACGAAGAGGTCGACCGTACCAAACGGATTGTTCGGGCACATGAGCTCGAACTCGGTGTTGACCGTCAAGTCGCCCAGATGGAGGACACGGAACTCGCCGAACCGGACGAGAATGCCCACCGACTGCGCGTTTTCGCCGTTGTCTTCGGCCTGCGAGACGAAATCGGCACAGTAGGGATTCGGTCCGCCGCGACCCGGTAGCGGCCGGTCGATGACCCGCTTCGCGGAGGCAACTACGGTGATGTCGATCCCGGCGAGGGAAATCCGATCCCCGGGCGTGACGACCGTGTGCTCCGCACCTTCGTACAAAGCCCGATACGTGGTGTTGAGAAACTCGGCCACCCTTTCGTTCGACTCGACGCTCGGGCCGTGGTCGATGAAGTGTCGTACGGGAACCTGGCTCGCCAGCTCCTGCATCGCTCCGTAGTGGTCGCCGTGCCAGTGCGTGGTGATCAGGTGGTCGATGTCAGCGACGCCTGCGTCGTCCATCGCGTCCCGAATGCGACGGGTATCTCGAGCCGCGTTCTGTCCACCGTTTCCAGTATCGATCAGCAGGGTCCCCCCGGCTGGCGAGACGAACAAGGTCGCGCCCCCACCTTCGACGTCGATCAGGTATATCTCGAGAGTTTCCTGCGTCTGCGCCTGCGCGGTGGCCAGCGGGACAGCCAAAAGAAGCGTAAGCAAGACCGCAGGAAAAAACTCTGAACGGGCGCGCGATTTGCGGTTCAGCATTGGACGATGCTCCCCTTTCTTCGGCAGCCTTCCGGCACGACCGACGTCAGTTGATGGCACCCAAAATGTCACGTGCGAGCGCGAGCCGCCACTGAGCTGAAGGGTAAGCTTCAGGACGGCTCCTCGCGATTCGGATCAGGCTCAGTTATTTCTCGCATTCGTGTGTTTAGGTCAAGCAAGGGGTTCCGTGCCGAACCCATGCACCTACCGCGGCGATAAGACGCCGGCAGGAGGACTCATGATCAACTTGGTACGAGGAATATTTCTGGGCAGCGTCCTTGTTGCAGCTACGCTCACTGGCGCGCACGCGCAGAACAGCCTGTCCATTGAACAGGTCAAGGATGGCCTCTATGTCATCATCGGCAGCGGTGGAAACGTCGGTGTCCGTGTTACCTCCGAAGGAGTGATCCTGATCGACGACAAATTCCCGCGAAACTTTGCCGAGATTCAGGAGCTGGTGGCCCAGGTAAGCGATCAGCCGGTCAGATACGTCCTCAACACGCATCATCATGGCGACCACGCCGGTGGCAACGTGGAGTACATCAACATCGCGGAGATCATCGCGCACCAGAACGCCAGAGACAACATGGTGAGAGGGAACCAGGATGCACCGCCGAGATTGGTTTTTACCGATCAGACCGCGGTTTATCTCGGTGGCGTTGAGGTACGAGCCTTCTACATGGGCCGTGGACACACGAACGGTGATGCGGTGATCTATTTTCCCGATCTGCGTACCGTCCACGGGGGCGATTTGCTTCATGGGATCGCGCCATTTATCGACTACGGCAATGGCGGCAGCAGCAGCGGTTGGGTCTCTACCATCAACAACATTCTTGCCCTGGATTTCGACACCGCCATTCCGGGGCACGGTGCGATCATGAGTCGCGATGATGTGGTGAATTTTCGTAATCAGATGGAGGCGGTTCGAGCCCGCATGGCGGATCTGATCAGGTCGGGAGTGCCCAAGAGCGAGGCATCGTCTCGCATAAAGACCGAAGAACTCAGCTGGACGATGGCGGAGAACGGCCTTTTCATGCAGAGAAGCATTCCTGGCTTCTACGATGAGATCGCGGCTGCTTTGCCGTAGGGCTCGCCGCGGATCAGTGCACTAGATGCAGCTCCGTCTGGCGCCGAAGCATCCACCGCATCTCGCCCGCCGCGGTGACCTCGGCCTCCTCTTCCAGGGCCATGCGCACTCGCTGTCCGTCCCACTCGCTCACCGGAGTCGTAACCTGGAGCTCGGTGGAGAACCACATGCTGGGAATCACGAACGGGTCACCGCGACCGGGCACCCCCTCCTGGTTGTCCCACCGGCCGATCAAGGGACCGGCGCCGTGACCGTGGTCGCCAATGGGGTGCGTGTACATGGTCCCATCCAGACCCTCTGAGCGCATGACGCTCAGGACCGAGGCGAGGATTTCGTTTCCGGACCGGCCGACTCTGATCTCCTCCAGGAGAATGTCCTGGAGGCGGTTGGCTCTGGCCAGAGCCCGTTGAAGGCCCTCGGGGGCCTCGCTTTCCCCTTCCAGCAGAACGTAGCCCATGTGCTGCGTATCCGTGTTCATCCCCATGGCGACGAGGCCGAAGTCACAATGAAGCACGTCACCCCGCAGGATGACCGGCGCGATCGAGTCGCCCATCTCCACGCCTCGGCGTTGCACGGACACGGAGGGCTGGAACCAGGAGCCCAGTCCCAGATCGTGGACCCGCTGACGCATCCACCACACCAACTCTGCCGTGGTGGTCTTGCCGGGCTGGATGATCACTTCGGAGAACGCGGTCCCGATGATCTCGTGTACGATGGTCTGCATGCGGCGGTACGTCGGGGTCATACCAGGAACCCGCATGCTCAAATAGTCGACGGCCAGAAGGGGCTCTCGGACCACGCGTCCGGCCAACTCCGATCCTAGCGCTTCCTCCATCTGCTCCCACTCACCCGCCGTCAGCCCATCCGCGACGTTGATGTCGTGCGAGATGTTCACGGCAATCCGTTTGGGATCCCGCTCAGCGACGATGCGGGCGAACAAGTCCCATTGCTCGTTCCCCACGAGCTCCGCCGCTCGACCGTCAGATGCCACCGCAGCGGCCCGCACAACCTCGTAGACCCCGCCCTGTGAGTTTCCGCCCAACGCCAGACGCTCGACACCCTCATCTTGGCCGCGGTCGAAGAAGACATAGATCGTGCGACGGCGCGCCGCAAAGGTGGTTGCGGAGACGAGACCCCTGAATACCGGGTCCTCATTGTACTCGCGCATGGCCACGACCCACATGTCTATTTCGTGCTTCCGCATGAGCATGGGCAGGTTGGTCCCAAGACGCTCTTCCAACCACGCCTGCTGCACCTCAGCCTGCTCACGGAGGGTCCCGAATGGGCGGGCAGCATCGTATTCGCGGATCTGGCCCCGAAGCGCACTCGGCGCGAGGAGGACCAACGCCCCTACGAGGCTCATGATCGAAGCGCGAAAACGGGAGCTATGTGAGATGTCCATACGTTTTGTCCTGACTCAACGTGGTGGGATGTTTGAGGGCCTGCCCCGAAGAACATGGCCGGGCCGCTGGAGAGTTCACAAGGTCGGCACCGTTCCGCTGAGCGCGGGTGACAGCCGGCCCCACGTCGTCTTCAGCCTTGCCCTCACCCCCGATCCTCTCAAGGTTCAGGGCCGTTGAAATGTTGGATGATGAAGTAAGGAGCTCCCACATGAAGACTCTCGCTGCCGTCGCGTTGGGCGTCGTCGTCGTGAGCGGCTCGATGCTTGCTGCCTCGCGCGGACCTGGCGCACCCGACCCCTCCTCATTTCCCGCGGCGGCGCAGAGCGCTCTCCCAGCGGTCGCCTTCACCCACGTCAACGTCGTTCCCATGGACTCCGAGCGAGTTCTGAGGGACCAGACCGTTCTCGTGGAGCAGGGAAGGATCCGCGCTTTGGGATCTGCGGACGAGGTCCAGGTTCCTGCTGGTGTCACGACGGTGGACGGATCGGGTAAGTACCTCATGCCCGGCCTGGCGGAGATGCACGGCCACATGCCCGGTGGAGACGTGGAGGAGATGGTGATGTTCCTCTACGTGGCCAATGGTGTGACCACCGTCCGAGGCATGCTCGGTCTCGACGGCCACATGGAGCTGCGCCGCAAGGCGAACGCCGGCGAGATCGTGGCTCCGACCCTCTACCTGGCCGGACCCAGCTTCAACGACAACTCGGTATCCTCTCCGGAGCAGGCCGCCCAGAAGGTCCGTACCCAGAAGGACCAGGGCTGGGACCTCTTGAAGATCCACCCGGGGCTTACGGTCCCCGAATACGATGCCATGGCCATCACGGCCCACGAGGTGGGCATCCGGTTTGGCGGTCACGTTCCCGCCGATGTGGGACTCGAACACGCCATCCAAATGGGCCAGGAGACCTTCGACCACCTCGACGGGTTCATCGAGTACCTCGATGCGTTCGACGAGCCCATCGACCGAGGCAGCCTCGAGGAGCTGGTCACGATGGTCAAGGGCGCGGGTGCCTGGGTCGTGCCTACCCTGGTGCTCTGGGACGTGGGCATCATCGGCCGCGGAAACGCCCAGGCCCTGGCAGCCCGTCCCGAGATGCGCTACTGGCCCAAACGCAACATCCCGGGGGTGCTCGAGGGTGTGGAGGGGTGGATCCGCAGGCACGCCGGCGCCGCACAACGAGCGCAGGCGGATCCGGGTGCAGCCGACCTGTGGGCCAGCAACAGGCTGGAGGTGCTCAAGGCCCTGTCGGACGGCGGCGTAGGCATTCTCATGGGGACGGACTCACCTCAGATCTTCTCGGTGCCGGGCTTTTCGCTGCACCGGGAGATGCGAGCGATGGCCGAGGCCGGAATGTCACCCTACGAGATCCTGGTTTCGGGCACACGGGCGGTGGGCGAGTACTTCCGGCGGAGCGACACCTTCGGCACCGTGGCCGTGGGTCGGCGCGCCGACCTCATCCTGCTCAACGCAAATCCACTGGACGACATCGGCAACGTGGCCGACCGGGCCGGCGTGATGGTGAGGGGTCGCTGGTTCTCCGGAGCCTACATCCAGGAACGACTCGACGAGATCGCCCGAAGGTTCGCCACGGACTGAGGGCCGACCGAGCCGACCGGGGGCGGATTCCGCGACGACTACAGAGCGGCTAGATCCACCAATCCCGCTTCGAGCTCCACGATTTGTCCGGGACGCAGGTAGACCGTGATTCGGTACTCCCCGTCCGGTAGGCTGTCCCCCAGAATTGTCGCGGCGCTCACGAGGCCCGTGTCGAACGTCTGGCTCTCGCCGGCGGCGAGGTTGACCTCTATTAGGGCCAGAGTACAGGCCACGGTGCTGCCCATGTCCCACGCCGGCTCTCTCCCTACATCGTAGGCCCTGATCAACACCACGCACCCGTCCGGGAAGGTCACCGATTTCGGCGTCGCGGATTCGTTCTCGAGCTCCACCGTGATCCGGAGTTGAACGGGGAAGGACTCGGCGATAACGAATTCCGTCACCCTGTAAGTGATCCCATCGACCAGTCGGTCGAGAAAATCGGGCCCGGTAGCACTCGTCTGACACGCCGCGATGCTCACGGTGGCCAGCAGGGTGCACGCCCTGAACCGGCTCGCTGTTTCCTGGCTGAACGCGCACCATCGTGCTGTGCGCGACACGCCGTACTCCTTCAAGAACCTCCTGCAGCCCATCTACCCTCTCCCAACGCAGTGTTGATTGAAAAAGACGGAACACCGCTGCCTTACAGCGGGCTCCGGCGCCACTGCTGGGTCTACGGGTCGGCGGCGACCCACCGGAGGTAGGACACCTGGGATTAGGTAGAACACCTGGGAGGTGGAATTTGTTACAGGGAGGAGGCAGGTCCCGCGTCTCTCGCCAGCCTGTTCGTCAATCCTCTCGAGACCTCCGCCGGAGGCGCAAATGATCGGTTACGCCTCCGGCGGCAAGGTCAGTCCAGGTCGCTGATCACTCCTGGCATATTCCGGTCGCGGAGCATGCGGTTGAACCCCGCTACGTCCGTCCGAAGCAGCTCGTCGACCTCGGCGCGGTACCGGGTGACCTTCTGGTTCAGGATGACCTGCACCTGTCGCGCCTGATCCGTCGGGGGAAAATCCGCGGTGGCCACCGCGCCAGCCAGGTAGTGGATGTCCTCCGCGAGCTTGGGAGCCCAGCGGACTCCATCCTGTCCTGTGCCGGTGGTCATGAGCCGAATCAGGTTGCCCTCGACGGCGTGGAGCTTGTCGTTCAACTCGGTGGATGCCTCGATAATCCCGGGCGCATCCCCCTGGTCCTCGAGCACGCGGTTCAGGTCATAGAGCTGGCGACGAATCCATTCAAGTCGGTTCACCATGCCCACTACGATTTCGTAGTCGTCCCTGAGCTCCGAGAACATGGCCGTCTGCGCCCGGATGTTCGCCTCCGTGCCCTCGGAGTTGGGATCCTTGAGCACCCTGAGCTCCTGCTGCGAGGGGCTCTGGCCATCCACCTCCAGCGTCACCATGTACGTGCCGGGAGGGACCAGCATGGAGAGCTCTCGGCCGCCCGACCGCCATCCTTCGTCACCGAGGTCCACCCAGTCGGCGTACAGGGGCTTCGTGCGCAGCTTGATCTGCGTGGAGGGCTCGTCCCGGAGGTTCCACCATATCCGGTTCACGCCGGGACTGTGCGGCCCCGACAGCGTCCGGACCAATCGTCCCGAGCGATCGGTGATCCTCAACGTCACGCTATCCTCGAGGGCATCGGCCAGCCAGTAGTTGATCGACGCACCGTATGGCGGGTTCTGGCCGGCCGACGGATCGTTGGGCAGGGCGCGCGCCCTGGTCAACGGCCGGAACCGGTACGCGTCCCGTGGCTCGAACAGATGCGCTGAGGACGCCAGGACCTCCGCCGTCAATTGCCGCAGCGGGGTGATGTCGTCCAGGATCCAAAAGCCGCGCCCGTACGTCCCCACCACCAGATCGTTGAAGCGTTCCTGCACCGCGAGCCAGTACATGGGACTCGCCGGAAGGTTGTTCTGCAACGGCTGCCACCTCTCGCCATCGTCGAAGGAGACGTACAGCGCGTTCTCGGTGCCCAGGTAAAGGAGCCCGGGGCGCACCGGATCCTCTTGGATGCTCCTCGCGTAGCTCAGAGGGCTGTCGGCGATGCCATCTACGATCTTCGTCCAGCTGTCCCCGTAGTCCTCCGTCTTGTAGACGTGAGGCTCGAAGTTGCCTTGCTGATGGTGCTCGATCACGATGTATGCCTTGCCGGCGTCGTATCTCGATGCGTCGATGTTCCGGACCACGCCGTCCGGCGGAAGGTCCGGGAAGTTGCTCGTCACGTTCGTCCAACTGCTGCCGCCGTCCCTGCTCACGTGAACGAGGCCGTCGTTCGATCCCGTCCACAACACGCCGGGCTGGACCGGGGACTCGTCGAAAGCGTAGATCACACAGCAATACTCCACCCCGATGTTGTCCGGGGTGAGCCCGCCCGAGATTCCCTGTCTGGACACGTCGTTGGTCGTGAGGTCAGGGCTGATCACCTCCCAACTCTGACCGCCGTTCGTCGTCCGGTGCACGTGCTGGCTGGTGACGTACACGGTGTTCCGGTCGTGAGGCGAGAGGTGCAGCGGGAAGGTCCACTGGAACCGGTAGCGGACCTCGCTCGCTGGATGTCCGCTGGCCAGCTCAGGCCACACCTCAACGTTGCGGAACTGTCGGGTGCGTGCATCCCAGCGCACCACGATTCCGCCCCGAGCGCCTGAGCCCGAAGCGCTGGACCACACGATATTCGAATCCTGGGGGTCGGGTGTGGCGAAGCCGCTCTCTCCACCGCCGACGGTGGTCCACTCCGAGCGTTGGATGGCCCCGCCCCCGGGGCTGTTGCTCGGACCCCGGAACGAGGGACCGTCCTGCCTATTCCCCATCACGTTGTACGGAATCGCGTCGTCGACGGTCACGTGGTACATCTGGGCGATGGGGAGCTGGACCCGGTGCCACGTATCGCCGCGGTTCACCGAGACGGCCAGGCCACCGTCGTTTCCGATGATCATGCGGTCGCCGTCTTCGGGATCGATCCACATGTCGTGGTAGTCACCCCCCGGGCGGCGGCGGCCGCGCTCGTTCACGTAGGTGTGCCCTCCGTCGAGGCTGCGGGCGAGACCCGAGGTCTGGAAGTAGACTTCGTCCGCATCGTCGGGATTGACGAAGCAGTTGTTGTAGTACGCGGTGCGCCCGCCGAGATCGCGACTGTGGTTGATGAGTTGCCACGTGGCGCCACCGTTGTCGGAGCGCCAGAGCTCGCCGCTCTCCGTCTCCCGGCCGTGCCAGGGCACGCCGTCACCCGTCTCGATCAGCGCGTACACGCGATCTGGGTCCGCAGGCGTCAGGCAGATGTCCGTCTTCCCCACCGGCAGGGTCGGCAGGCCGTTCCCCTCGAGTTTCGTCCACGTATCGCCCCCGTCCTTGGACACGTAAATCCCGCTGCCTTCTCCCCCGCTCTCACGTCCCCAGGTGTGGACTTCTACCGTCCACATTCCGGCGAAGAGTTTGCGAGGGTTGTGCGGGTCCATCTCGAGGCTGGAGGCACCCGTGTTCTCGTCCACGAAGAGCACGTGCTCCCAGGTCTCCCCGCCGTCCTCGGTGCGGAAGATGCCTCTTGCCTGTTGAGGGCCGTGGGCGTGTCCTAGCGCCGCCACGTACACGATGTCGGGGTTCGTCGGATGGATGACGATCCGCGATGTGCGTGTCGGTCCGCCCTCGCCGAGTCCCATGTGCCGCCAGCTGTCGCCCCCATCCGTGGATTTGTAGACGCCGGTGCCGAGGGAGACGTTCGAGCGGATGTGCGGCTCACCGGTCCCTGCCCAGATGATCGCCGGATCCGACGGCGCCACCGCTAGAGCACCGATGGAGTGGTCCGTCTCGCCGTCGAAGATGGGCTCCCAGTACTCGCCACCGTCCTCCGATTTCCAGATACCACCGGATGCGGCCCCGGCGTAGTAGGTCAGTGGGTCGCCCAGCACGCCCGCAACCGAGGCGATCCGATTCCCCACGGGGCCAATATGACGGTACCTGAGGCTCTGGTAGAGATCGGGGGAGATGTCTTGTATCAGACCCTGCACGGGCGTTGTCGCAAACAAGGCGAGGAAGCCGAGGAGCAGGCTGAAGCGGCGGGGAGATCCGGGCACACTCGTCGGCATGGGTAGTCTCCTGACCTTGAGAGGGTAGGCCTTCACAAATAGCCCGCCGGAGAGCCGTCCGGCAACCGATCACCGCGGAGGAGGGGCGGAATCAGTCCCTCGTCCAGACATTGTTGGTGCGATCCGTATCGGGGAAGTTCTCCTCCGGATCGATCTCCACCCGGACCACAGGCGACGGGACGCGGAGGGTGAGAGTCGTCGTGCGCTCGCCCGCCAGCCAGACCTCCACACCGATGGTCTCCTGGCGTACCTCACCGTTCTCCAGAGTGAGGGTCAGAGGAACGGGCATGGGCGCCAATCCTAAATCGTCTATCACAATCCGAGTCTCTCCCCCGGAGGTCGTCACGTCGACGATGGCCTGGTCCAGGGACCAGGTCTCGTAGTACCAGGTGCGCCAAAACCAGTCGAGATCCTGCCCGGCCGCGGTCGCCATGGTGTTGAAAAAATCCATCGGCTTGGGGTGCTTGTAGGCCCAATCCGCCAGGTACTTCTGGTAACCCCGCATGAAGGTCTCTTCGCCCAGGAGCCCACGCAGCGCCACCAGGATCGACGCGGGTTTGGAGTACGAAGCCACCCCACGCGCGAAGTCCTCGTAGTGGTAGTCGGTACGCCGCATCAACTCACCCTCGATGCCCAACCGGGTAATCTGGACGTACTGCTCCTGCTCGCCGGAATTGTGGTTTTCGCCCGGAAAGAATTCGGTGCGGGCTTGGTTCTCGTTGAAGCTCGTGGTGCCTTCGTCCATCCACGCGTAGCGCCGCTCGTCGACACCCACCATCATCGGCACCCACATGTGAGCCAACTCGTGCGCCGTCACGTTGTAGAGAGCGACGTCACCCCTCTGGTTGTAGTCACCGATCAGCGTCATCATCGGGAACTCCATGCCACCCCCGATGATCCCGCTGCCCTCTACCGAGCTCATGTGAGGCCACGCGTACGGCAGACCCGTGTAGCGTGAAAGGAAGTCGATGGAATGTTGGGCGTATCGGGCCATCTCGGTCCAGCGCTCCGCGTCGGAGCGGTAGAACGCATCGATGCGAGCGTAGTCGGGCTGGCCATCGCCGTCCCGATCTCCCACAGGCGTTCGCACCGCGTCCCAACGTGATTCACGCGTAGCGCTGAAGGCCACGTCTCGCAAAGTATCCGCTTGAAATCGCCACGTGACCCGTCCGTCGACGCCGGGTAGGGTCACCCGGCCCGAACTGATATCGTCCTGGCTCACGACCTCAATCACGTCGTCGCTGGCCTCGGCTTCGGCAAGCCGCTCCAGAATGTGAGGCTGCAGGACCTCCTCGCGGTTCATGAGCTCCCCCGAGGCCATCACGACCCAACCGGCGGGCACGTCGATGCTCAGATCGTAGCTGCCGAAGCCGTCATAGAACTCGGCGCTCCCCAGATACGGATCGAGGTGCCATCCGACCACATCATCCAGCACGGCCATCTTCGGGAACCAGTAGGCGACCATGAACAGATTGTCGTCGTTCCACCCCATACGGCCCAACCCGGACTTGGGGACGATGAACGACCACTCGAATTCAAAAACCATGGACCCTCCGGCAGGGACCGGCCTGGGCGGCCTGATCACCAGGAGGGTGCCGTCGACCTGGTACGCGGGCCCGGCCTGGGTTGAGCCCTCCTCCAAAGTCATACCGTCGGCAACCACGAGATCGAGTGTTATCCCACCGGTGATCTCCACGGGCTCGTTCCGCACGGCCCCGGCCGCATGGACGTTCTGATGGAGGTGGAGCGCAACCACGGGCAGAGGCCGGGCAAACCGGTTGAAATGTGTGATTCGCGCCGACCCGGTGACTCGTTTTTCGTCCGGGTCGAGCGTCGCGCTGAGCTCGTAATCCGTCCACTGCTGCCAGTAGGCCGGGCCCGGCTCACCGGTCGCGGTGCGCGTACCGTTCTCGATCGCGAGTCGGAACTCCTGTGAAGGAACAACCGGATACGGTATGGGTCGCCTGTTCGGCGCCACCTGGCCTGTGAGCATCTGGGGAAGGCCCAGCAAGATTGCCGCGCCCACCTGGCATGCGGTTCGTGGAATCATCGTATGTGCTCGTCGGTGAGGTTGAAATGAAACCAGCAATGGGAGCCTCAGCGCCGTGGCACAAGCAGGAGCCGGGCCTCCGTAACCCCCTCGATTTTCTCCCGGCTGAAAAAGACGGGGTGGAAGCGGTCCGTAGCCCATAGCTCGAAAAGATCCTCGTAGTGAGGATGATCCGGATCACCGCTCTGGCCCGGATTGTTCATGCCGACCGTCCGGTCCCAGTCGCTCGTGTCGACGATGATTCGGAAGGACGCACCGGACGTCTGGTTGTTGCCCGAGCCGGTCGCGAGCAGGGTGTACCCATATCCGCCCCTGGGAAACGGACCGACTTCGAGCCGTTCGCGCATCTGTTCGTTGACCGCCGAGCTCAGAGGATGCTCGAGCAGGACGTGCTTGTAGCCCGACTGGCCGTACTGCCAATCGCTCATATTGGAGCCGAAGCTCGCCCGCAGACCCTCCACGGCCTCCTCCAAGCTCCGAATGAGAAGAGCATCACGTCCGGCGACCGGGTCGGTCCCGAATTCGCCCGGCGGATAGGTCAACCACTCGATTTGTTTCCGTAGGGGGACCGACCGGAGGTGCGGCCGTGCCGCCTCCGGCACCATCAGGTCATAGAGGTTGGTATTGATCCTCCTCTCCCATGCCACATAGATCCCGGCCTCGACGGACTCGGCGTCCAGCACATAATCCCAGTCGAGGAGACGCTGCCGTGCCTCCTCCGTGCGGCGGTCTGCTGCCGACAAGGCTGCAAGCATCGGCACGATCGTGCGTGCAGGCACCGAAAGCGCGTCGGTTTGGAGGCTCATCATGTCGGTCATGTTGAACCGCCGGCCGCTCCCCAACACCTCCACGGCCCGGAGCCATCGGTAGGGGTCGGTCCACGAATACCCGATCGCGTCCATGTAGGGATAATCTGGCGGGGTCAGATTGTTGTTGGCCGTCGCGAAGTATCCCTCGGGCGGATTATAGACGTGCGGCTTCGCCTTGATGGGCAAATAGCCGTCCCACTCGTATCGTCCGTCGCCGGGCACGGGCACGAGGCCGCTCCAGTTCCGGCGCACCGGCGCGATGCCTACGGCCTGCCAGCCTATATTCCCGGCCCGGTCCGCCCACACCATATTCTCGCCCGGAATATTGCTGTAGTTGCTGGCCTCCCGGAATTCCTCCCACGTCTGGGCTTGGTCCATCCGCAGACTGGCCAGGTAGGGAGAGCCACCCACCTCCATCCACGCCGCCCGGACCGCATAGGCGACGTTCCGAGTCCGATCCTCGAAGACGACGGGGCCGTGGCGCGTGTATTTGAGCTCGACCGACTCATCGGCTCCACCCCTCACGGGGATAACGTCCTGGATGATGCTCATCGCCTCCCAACGCCCCTGGTACCGGTACTGATTCGGATCGGCGGGATTCGTCTCGTAGACGTAGAGATCCTCGCCGTCCGTCCTGAAGACGGTGAGTCCCCAGGCCCCATATTCGTTGTGGCCGATCGATATTCCCGGGAGCACCGGCTCGCCTCCGCCGATCACGTTCCACCCAGGCCCGACCAGGTGCGCCCAGTAGCGGAGGGAGGGAGCGGCCTGCGCCCGGTGAGGGTCGTTCGCCATGATCGGGTAGCCGCTCTCGCTTCGGCTTCCGTCGACCACCCAGTTGTTGCTCCCGATGTCGAGGCCGTCATCATGAGGGAAATCCAAAATCTGGGCCGCCGAAAAGGCCGGGTCCGCGGCATCGAACCGCTCGACCCCACGCTCTGCTTCTTCGCTCGAAGCAAGCCGGTATTCCGTCGCTATGTCCTCCGGCTGAAAATCTATCGAAGCCCTAAAAGCGTTGTACAAGCCCAAAATATCCTGCGAAAGCAGATCACCGTCCACCGCCGGATCCAACTCGAGAAGCGGATCCCGCGGCTCGAAAACACGGAGGCTCTTCACGACATCCGGACCCACCGCAGCCACGGCACGCCCATAGTTCAGTTCTGTGGTGATGTTTCCGAGGAGGCCTTGGTGTCTCGAGATCACGACCTCCGGGGTCCACCTCCCGGGCACGATGCCGAGCAGCTCGAATTCGACGGTCAACAGGTCGGGATTCGCGAGCACCTCGTCCACGTAGGCATTGATCCCGTCGACGAAGGCGTTGACGATCTCGACACCGTTGGGATGGTAGTGCGAGAGCTCCTGATCGAGGTCTCCGCGGAACTTGAACAGGCGGGTGCCGATATCCCTCCGAATTTCCCTCGGCCCGAGGATCTCCGCGACCGTGCCGGTGGCCTGCCTCCGCCACAACTCGAACTGGAAGAGCCGGTCACGCACCGCCGAGTATCCCTGGGCGAAAAACAGGTCGTGTTCCGTCTCGGCGTAGATGTGGGCAATTCCCCAGCGGTCCCGGAGGATCTCGACGCTCTGCTCCAGACCCGGAACGGAGACCGTCTCCTGGGTGGCCTCCCGCGGAGCTTCTTGTGCGCCAAGCTCATTCCAGACGGGAGCCTGGAGAAGAAGCGTTCCGGCGAGAAAAGCCACCACCTGTATCCTGGGACGTCCGGACATCGCAGTACTCCTGGCCTGTGGCCTTACGGCCTGAGAAGTTAGTTCAGTCGAGGGCAGTCAGAATCCCACATGGTCCACCCCTTCGCAAGCCCACCCGGGACGGTTCAGGGAGGGAGGGTCAGCCGCGCTGCAACCGCTATTTCGGCCCCGCGGCCTTCACCCCGTCCTGAACCTGCGCCCCGAATCGGACGAAGTTCTCCCTGAACATCGCCGTCAGCTTCTGGGCGGCCGCATCATAGTCCGCGCCGTCCCCCCAGGTGTCGCGCGGGTTCAGGATCTCGGAAGGCACATCCGGGACCTCGGCTAGGACGTGCAAACCGAAGAACGGATCGGGCGTGGCCGCGACATCGTCCAGACGACCCGCCAGGGCAGCCCGTACCATGGCCCTGGTGTAGGACAGCTTCATCCGGCTGCCCACGCCGTACGCGCCACCACTCCATCCGGTGTTCACCAACCAGACGTTCGATCCGTGCTCTTGCAGCCGCTCGCCCAGCATCTTCGCGTATACCCCGGGATGACGGGGTAGAAAGGGCGCACCGAAACAGGCGCTGAACGTCGCCTCGGGCTCCGTGACGCCACGCTCCGTTCCGGCCACCTTTGCCGTGTACCCGGACAGGAAGTGGTACATGGCCTGCTCCGGGGTGAGCTTCGAGATCGGAGGCAGCACGCCAAAGGCATCGGCGGTCAGGAAAACGACGTTCTTCGGATGGTCCCCCCGGCTCGGAAAGACCGCGTTCGGGATGTAGTGAAGGGGGTACGAAGCCCTCGTGTTCTGGGTGATCGTCGCGTCGTCGAAGTCGATCTCCGCGGTCCCTTCGCGTAGAACCACGTTTTCCAGGATCGTTCCGAACATCTGCGTCGCGCGGTAGATCTCCGGCTCGCTCTCCAGGGAGAGCCGCATGGCCTTCGCGTAGCACCCTCCCTCGAAGTTGAACACCCCGCCATCGCCCCATCCGTGTTCGTCGTCCCCGATGAGGCGACGCTCCGGGTCGGCCGACAGCGTGGTCTTGCCCGTGCCGGAGAGGCCAAAAAAAAGCGCCGTGTCCCCGTCCGAGCCGATATTGGCGGAGCAGTGCATCGGCAGAACACCCTGATCGGGGAGCATGTAATTCAGCACCGTGAAGATGGACTTCTTGATCTCGCCGGCGTAGTTGGACCCGCCGATCAGGACCTGGCGCTCCTTGAAGTTGATCACGATGAAGGTGCCCGTGGCCGTCCCGTGCTTTCTCGGATCGGCTTCCACTCCCGGTGCGTGCAGCACCGTGAATTCGGGCTGGAAGACGGCCAACTCCTCCGATGTGGGCCGGAGGAACATGTTGTAGGCGAACAGGTTGTGCCACGCGTTCTGATTCACAAACCGGACGTTCAGAACGTGATCGGGATCGGCGCCGGCACGGGCGTCCCGAACAAAGAGTTCTTGCCCGTTCAGAAACGCGATGACCTCCTCTCGAAGAGCGTAGAATTGCTCCTCGCTAAGAGGTCGTCCAACGGAGTCCCAATCAACGGTGTCCCCGGTCAATGACTCCTTCACGAAAAACCTGTCTCCGGGGGAGCGACCGGTGTGAGGACTGGTGACGGCGGCGAAAGCGCCCATGTGGGCGAGCCGGCCTTCGCCCCGCTCCAACGCCCTTTCATAGAGTTGAACGGGCGAAAGATTCCAGTGCACGGACTTCCGCGGCTCGAGTCCGTGTGTGTCCAACCCAGCAACGCCTACCGTTCCCGTGCTGATCACTTCCGTTTTACTCTCGGTTCTCGTCGCCATATGAACCCAGGTAGGACAAGGTCGTTAGAGAATTACAGCCGGCCGACTGGAAGATTAATCCGAACGGGCCTGTGCATCCACCGACGCGAGCGTCACCAGGTTCACGATGTCCTGGACCGTGGATCCCCGCTGGAGAAAATGCACGGGATGCCGCATTCCCAGGAGCACGGGTCCGATCACCTCGGCTCCCCCTAATTCAGCCAACAGTTTGTAAGCCGAATTGGCCGCAGCGAGCCCTGAGAAGATAAGCACGTTCGCGGCCTTTTTCAGGTCGCTGAAAGGGTACTGCGACCGCAGGAGCTCCTTATTCAGGGCTGTATCGGCCTGCATCTCGCCATCGATCTCGATATCAGGCCGAAGCTCCTTCACCTGCGTGACGGCTTGCCTAACCTTCCGCGCCTGGGGGTGCCGAACCGATCCGAAGTTCGAAAAAGACAGCATCGCTATCCTCGGGACGATGCCCAACCTCTCCACGAAGCCGGCCGTGAGCAACGCGATCTCCGTCAATGTATCGGCGTCCGGATCGATGTTCACGGCAGTATCGGCGAAGAAGAGCAATTCCCGATCCCGTAGCGCCACCATATACATGCCGGCGACCCTTCGCACCCCATCCGCCCGTCCGATGACCTCCAGCGCCGGCCGTATGGCCTCAGAATAGTGTGACTCGATCCCTCCTACCATGGCGTCGGCGTCACCGCACCGGACCATCATGCCGGCGAAATAGTTCAGCTGGTACATCTTCGAGCGTGCCTCGGCCCGCGTGAGACCCTTCCGTTTCCGGGCCACGTGTAGCGCTTCCGCGTACTTGTGCCGTATTTCCTCGCTCACGATGGGATGGACGATCTCCACACCCCCCAGGTCGAGACCGTGCAGCTCGGCGATCTCGTTTACCTTGACCTCACGTCCGACGAGCACCGGCGCCGCTATGCCCTCTTCCACGATCTCCTGGGCCGCGCGGATCACCCGTTCGTTGTAACCATCGGTCAGAACCACTTTCATCAGACGCTTTCGGGCCCGGCTGATCAGGCCCCTCATCACCTCTCCGCCTGGGCCCATGCTCGCCTTGAGCCGATCCCCGTAAAGCTCGATGTCGATGCTCACACGGGCGACGCCGGAATCCATCGCCGCCTTCGCCACTGCGGGTGCGACGTAGAAAAGGACTCTCGCGTCGAAGGGTTTGGGGATCAGGTACTCGGGTCCAAACTCGAAGACCTCTCCACCATAGGCGGCGGCCACCGCAGGCGGGACGGTAGCCTTCGCCAAATCGGCCAGAGCCCGGGTGGCGGCGATCATCATCTCGGGGTTGATGGCACGCGCGCGAACATCGAGCGCACCTCTAAAAAGAAACGGGAATCCCAGAACGTTATTGACCTGATTCGGATAATCGGAGCGCCCCGTAGCCATGATGGCGTCATCCCTCACTTCAGCCACCTCCTCGGGCGTGATCTCCGGGTCGGGGTTGGCCAACGCGAATATGATCGGACGCGGAGCCATCGAGGCGACCATCTCCTTTGTAACCAGCCCCCGAACGGACAGCCCTATCAGCACGTCGGCGCCCTTCAAGGCCTCCGCCAACGTGCGCAGGTCCGTAGCGACTGCGAAGCGGGCCTTGTATTCGTTCATCCCCTCCTCGCGCCCCTCGTGGACCACCCCCTTGCTGTCGACAAAGATCAGGTTGTCGCGTGCGACGCCCATCCGAGTGAAGTGCTCAGCCGTGGAGAGCGCTGCGGCGCCAGCACCGCTGAACACCACCCGTACCTTCGAGGCCTTCTTTCCGGCTAGCTCCAACGCATTGAGCAGCGCCGCGGCAGCGATGATCGCCGTGCCGTGCTGATCGTCGTGGAACACCGGTATCTCCAAGGACTCCTGGAGCCGCTTCTCGATCACGAAACAGTCGGGCGCCTTGATGTCTTCGAGGTTTATCGCACCGACCGTAGGCTCGAGAAGCTCGCAGAAGCGGATCACGTCCTCGGGGTCCTCGGATCCGACTTCGAGATCGAACACATCAATGCCGGCAAACTTCTTGAAGAGCACCCCCTTGCCCTCCATGACCGGCTTCGACGCACTCGCACCGATATTCCCCAAACCCAGTACCGCGGTCCCATTGGACACGACGGCAACCAAATTTCCTCGGGCTGTGTACTTGAACACCGCGTCCGGATCATCGCGGATTTCGAGACAGGGGGCGGCCACTCCAGGACTATAAGCGAGCGACAAATCACGCTGCGTGTTGAGCGCTTTGGTGGGAATGACCTCGATCTTCCCGGGGCGGCCCCTGGTGTGATACTCGAGGGCTGCTTTCGTACGAGCGTCCATTCGGAAGCCTCGCGGAGAGGGGTTGGGTTAGCTTAGCCGACGAGAAAGTTAGCGAGTCAAAAGCGTGACAGAGGTTCGATGGCCATTTATCCCACACATACGTTAACGCTACTCGCCCTGCTCGGTATGACTTCGGCAACGGCCCTCGCCGGCCAGGTGTGTCCCGAGGGAGAGGTCTCGGCGGTCCTGGTTACCCCCCATTCCTACTTCGAAACGGACGATGCCACGGATGGGGGCACCATTTCGTGGTTCTTCAAGGTCGCGAACGCGATCCACGCCGACACAAACGAGGATTTTCTCAGGGGGGAGCTACTCCTGGGAGTCGGCGACTGCTACGACCCGTTTCTGGTGGACGAATCGGAGCGACTCCTACGCCAACTCGGTTTCATCGATCGAGCGGAGGTTACCAGTGAACGCCAGCCGGACGGGTCCGTACATATCAGGGTCGAAACCTGGAACCGGTGGACTCTCCAGTTCAACGTGCGTTTCCGTTTCGAAGAGGGGTTCGAGTTCGCCGGGCTCGACGTCACGGAGAGGAACCTGTTCGGAAGAGGCATCCTGCTTCGCGGTTTCTACCGACAAAATCGGGAGCGCCTCGATGTCGGAGGAAGATTCCAGAGCCCCCGCCTCCTCGGCACTCGTTGGAATACCCTGCTTGAAGCCAGCCGAACGCGGGCCGGGAAGTCCTTCCAACAAGGCTTCCTCTACCCCTTTGTAGGGGAGGTAGGCCGCCGGGCGGCGGTACAGTCGTTTGTCCAGCGGGAGGACCTGTTCTCCTACAGCCTCCCTGCGGGAGGGACGTACACCCACGTCGTCCAGCCCTACTGGCAACGGTCGAGCGAGATGACGGTGGCCGGAAGAGTCGGACGGCCAGGGCGCCTCACCATCCTCGGCGGTGGACTCTCGAGGGAGGAGTGGGAGTACACGACATCCCTCTTCCCGGACGGGGCGGAGGTCGTCCGGGACCGGGATTTCGGAAACGCGGAGCCGGCGCCCCCCGGAATTTCCGACATCTTAGCCCCACAGCTCCGTTCTTACTCTGCCACGCGTGTGAACGTGGTCCTGGCGCAGAGAAACCTTTCTTTCCAGCGGCGCGACCGCCTGGACGCGCTCAGAAGCGTTCAAGACGTCGCGGTCGGCGGAGAGGTGGCTCTCGTTCTCGGTCGGAGCATTCCGTTCCTCGGATCGAGCGCCGCAAATGAGGACTCCGATTTCTTCGCGCGGTTCCGCGTCTTCGGTGGACTGGCACCCGGGCGCTGGGTCCTGGCATCGGCGGTCAGCATCGAAGGTCGGCAGATCTTTGGCGGAGCCGAAAAAGGATGGAAGGACGTACTCGGTGAGTTCGATATCTATTCCTATTGGCGCCCGTCGGAAACGTCACGGCATACGCTCTTCGCCCGTATCTCCGGTGCCGGAGGCTGGTCTGTCACCGGTCCGTTTCAGCTGACGCTGGGTGGAGTATCGGGGCTGAGAGGGTACAGCGTGGACGACCTCCCGGGAGGGAAGCGCCTCATCGCCTCCCTGGAAGATCGGATCTATTTCGGGTCCCCGGGGAACGGCTTCCTGGATCTGGGGATGACCGCCTTCGTCGACGTGGGATCGATCTGGGAGGGGGGAGTGCCTTTCGGAGCAGATTCCGGCCTTCGGGCCACGGCTGGGGCCGGGCTGAGGATCGGGTTTCCGGGCGGTACTCGAGGCGTCACCCGGATCGACTTCGCGTTCCCGCTCAACGGCGCCGAAGCGTTCGGCTCCCCCACCTTCCGCATCTCGGCCGAGCTGCTCGGGCTGAGGCGCGGGGTCGAGGACAGGCAGCTACGCCGGAGCCGCCGCGCTGGCGTCGGCCCGAGCCTTTTTCCCGATCCTTCGGTGGGGCGTTAGGCCGGGCCCCTTTGACGTCGGAAACAAAAGTTTTAGTTTATTTTCCCTTCGCTTGGTAACTTTAAACATCTGTTCCATTGCCTCGTGCGTAGGTAGCGTTGCTACGAAGGGTATGGATTGGTTGCTGTTAGAGACACCTCATCACCTTCTAGACGAGGCGCCCAGCACGAATGTTTTCCACTTCCCGAGGCCTGGACTCATTCGACCAGTATCTCCAAGACGTCGAGAAATACCCTCTCATTCAGGATCCAGCGGAGGAACGAGCGCTCGCTCGCCGAGCCCGATCCGGAGACAAAGAGGCCGCTGAGCGACTCGTTACCGCCAATCTCCGGTTCGTTATTTCTTACGTAAAAAAATACCAGGGCCGTGGCTTGGGACTCGCCGAACTGGTGTGCATCGGCAACGAGGGTCTGCTGAAGGCGGTCAAGAAATTCGACCCGGACAAGGGTGTCAAATTCATTTCGTACGCGGTCTGGTGGATCCGCCAAACCGTCCTCCAGGCCCTGGCTGAGCAAACCCGGTCGGTTCGAATTCCGCTCAACCAGAACTCCAACCTCGCCAAGCTCGCCCGAATCGACACCGCCCTCACCCAACAACTCGGCCGCTCCCCCACCATCCAGGAAATTTCTCGTGAGATGGAGGAGCCGATCGAGACGATCCGCGCTCTTCGAAGGGTAGCCGCCAGCGAGTTGAGCCTCGATGCTCCCATCGATCGCAGTGACGGAAACAGCGCGAGCTTCGGTGAGCGCTTCGCCGGAATCGAGGCGACCGACATCGAAGAGGACGTGGAAGCCATCGCTCGCCGGGATTTCCTCGACACGATGTTCGACAGCTATCTCACCGAGCGGGAGAGGAAGATTCTCTACCTCTACTATGGTTTGGATGATGGCGAAGAACGTACGCTCGAGGAAATCGGATCTCTGCTCGGCGTCACCCGCGAGCGGATCCGCCAGATACGGAACCGCGCCTTCGAGAAGCTGCGGGAAAGTCCGCACGGCGGCTCGCTTTTGGGATTCTGGAGCGCCAACTGACCAGCTGAATCCTCGACTGAACTCCGGGCCCCGTCACGCCAGACGGGGCCCTTTTTCTTGCTCGGAGGGTTCCACCGGCATGAATAGTGGAAATTCCCCGAATACTCTGATGCCGTCAGCGACGACCATCGGAGGCCTGATCATCGCTCTTCTCTGGCCGTGGGCCGCGAACGCCCAGGCTCGGGTCCAAGCCCAGTCCAATTGGAACAGCGAGAGGGTACTCGGGCTCGTGCGGCAGGCCCGAAGTCTCCGTCAGGCTACGGCGGTGGACTCGGCCCTGCAGGCCTACCAGGCCGACGCGCGCGGTTATGTGTACTTCTTCATCGATCGAACCGAAAGCGACGAACGGACGCTGGTAAAGACCGACCAGGTGGCCCTCGAGGTCTTTTGGAAGGCACCCGGCCAGACCACGCAACGTTTGGTCGGCCGACGCGACGCGAAGGCGCTCCCCACCAACATCACCTATCACCTCGATCATCTGACCATCGTGCAAGATGATTACGGAGATCTGATCCGCCTCGGGAATGGTGATGAAGTCGAGGCTGTAGTTCATCCGGTAGCACCCGGGTCGGAGGCCATCTACGACTACCGTCTCACGGACTCTTTGACCGTGACGATTCCGAGTCCAGTTACAGAAATCCGGGTCTATGAGGTTGAGATTCGACCGAGGGACCCTGAGGCTCCAGGCGTTATCGGGAGCCTGTTCTTGGAGCGAGGGACAGGTGCCATCGTCCGGATGAGCTTCACCTTCACCCCTGCTTCGTACGTGGATGGGAGCCTGGATTACATCCGTATCTCCATGGACAACTCCGTATGGGACGGAAGGTATTGGCTTCCCTATAGGCAGGAATTCGAGCTCAGGCGGGAGCTCCCCATCATCGATTTTCTGGGAGGCAGCGTCATCCGGGGCCGCTTCGAAATTAGGAATTACCGGTTCAATCCAGAACTTCCGGAGGATCTTTTCCTCGGTGGAGCCTTCACTTCCGCTCCGGCTGCCGACCGCAGGAATTTTCCGTTCGAGTCCGGGCTATACGATCAACTCTCGGACGAGGGCTTGGACCCTTCACCGGAGATCGAAGCGATCCGTGAGCAGGTGAGCTCCGTCTTGGGAAGGCGGTACCTGAGTGGGTTGAAGGGGTCCCGGCTCCACGTGCCATCCCTTTCATCCGTGTACCGATACAACCGGGCGGAGGGCTCCTTCCTGGGAGCCGGCGCGTCCTTTCGGCTGGGCTCGACCTGGAGTCTTCGTTCGCGCGGCGGCTACGCAATCGACCGGAAGAGTGGTCAACTCGCCGTCGACGTCCGGTCGAGCCCCACCGCGGGGGGCCTCAACATGGGTGTATGGTGGAACGAGCTTCAGGACGCGGGCGGCGGACTCCCGGGCGCCAGCCAAGCGGTCAACACGCTGAGCGGCCTGCTCACGAACCGCGACTACACCGATCCCTACTTCACGTCGGGAGCCCGGATCCGCTACGGATGGAGCCTGGGCGGGGCCAGCACACTCCGAGTGGGCGTCGAATGGGAACGTCATCGTTCCGGAACGAACGTGGTGGCCGATGGACCCGGCGGGAATCCCGCCACCGAGTCCGGGATCAGCCGCCCGGTACTATCCGTCGACGAAGGCGACGACCGTGCGGTCGAGGTGACGCATGCCACCCGGACCCCCGCCCGAGGGCTCGAAAGCTCTGCCACGGCGCGGGTCGGGCAATTGGAAGACCAGCCGTACGCCTCGCTCTCGTGGACCACGACGCTCCGGCGGGAATTCCGCGAGCGGGGCACCACCCTCGAGGCTGGGCTTCGCCTCGGCATCTCGACCGATGCCGCCCCCGTTCAAAGGCTTTTTCTCCTGGGCGGCCGGCACACCCTGCCGGGTTACCCCTATCGCTCGTTCATCGGAAACCAGATGGCCCTGCTTCGAGTCGAGGCCAGCCAGACTGTACTCGCTCCTTGGATCAAGCTCCACATATTCGGTGCGGCCGGGTGGACCGGCTTCTCCCGCTCCGGTCTTCCCGACCCCCTATGGCTTCGCAGAAGCACAGACGGATTGAAAAGCTCCGCCGGGATGGGCGTTAAGCTGGGCTGGGATCTGTTGCGCTTCGACCTGGGGCGGGGCCTGAACGACGGAGGGGACTGGGAATTGGTCTTTTCCGTCCAGCGCCGCTTCTGGGAATGGTTATAGAAATCCGGCCCCGCCCCTAGAAAGCTGTTGAAGAAGCACAGCGGGTCGTGGCCGATTCAGGCGGCTACTTCGACCTCAGCCTCCCGTGCGGTGAGCAGCACCAGCTCGCGTACGTTGACGTCGGCGGTGGGAATCTTCACACCCTCCCTTTCGTACGTATCGTACTCCAGTCGTCCCTCGACATAGATCCGATCACCCTTCTTCACGTTTTCCTCCGTGAACTTCGCCAACCCGGCCCAAAGCGTGAGCCGATGCCAATCGGTCCGCTGCTCGTCATCGTCGCCGAATGGCGGGCGGTTCGTCGCCAGACTCAGGTGCACGACCTTGGTTCCGGTCTTGGTCTCGAAGACGTCGGGATCGCGTCCGACGTTGCCTACGAGAATGACCTTGTTGATGGTGCGGCTCATCTCATCCTCCCGCGTAAGTTCGCGGCCGGCCCGTGGGCCGGCTCCATCGAGCTCGGATCGCGGCGGCCTGTTCTTGAATGGGAACGACGGAAGGTGTGGAGTCGGGAGGGGCCGGAGGATGGCTGGACGGGCCTGTGTGGCTACCCTAGACAGACGCTAGCCCTTGGTCTCGAACCAGCTCTCTCCCACAACTCCCTCGACCACCAGCGGAACGCTGAGCTCCATCGCGCCCTCCATCGCCGACACCACCAACTCGGCAAGCGCGTCCTCTTCGCCACGCGGTACCTCGAACAGCAGCTCGTCATGGACCTGAAGGAGAAGACGGGCGCCCGAGTCCACCTCGGCCAAGGCGGCGGTCACGTCGAGCATCGCCTTCTTGATCATGTCCGCCGCCGTGCCCTGGATCGGTGTGTTCTGGGCGACCCGTTCCCCGAACTGGCGGACGTTCCAGTTCTTGGCTTGCAACTCCGGGATGTGGCGCCGCCGCCCCATAAGGGTCTCGACGAACCCTTTCTCGTGAGCACTCGCCACCTGCTTGTCCAGATACGCCCGCACACCGCTGAAGCGCTCGAAGTATTGATCGATGAACGCCTTGGCCTCTTCGCGGCCGACGCCGAGCTGGCGGGCCAGCGAAAACGCGCCTTGCCCATACAGGGTGGCGAAGTTGATCGTCTTCGCCTGGCCCCGCTGTTGGGGGGTCACCCGATCGAGGGGAATGTCGAAGACGACGGCGGCGGTCTGCTTATGAACGTCGATCCCCTCCCGGAACGCTCGCACCAAGGGCTCATCTCCGGAGAAATGCGCCAGGATACGCAGTTCCACCTGGGAATAATCCGCTCCATAGAACAGGTAGCCATCCGCGGGGATGAATCCCTTGCGGATCTCCCGCCCCAAATCCGTTCTTATCGGGATGTTTTGGAGATTGGGATCGCTCGACGAAAGGCGCCCGGTGGCCGCCACCGTTTGGTTGAAGCGGGTGTGCAGCCTGCCCGTTCGCGGAAGAATGAGCTGGGGCAGGGCATCCACATAGGTCGACCGGAGCTTCTCCAGCTCCCGGTACTCCATCATGAGCCGTGGAATTTCATGCCCCTGTGTCGCCAGCTCTTCCAGGACCGAGGAGTCCGTGGAGGCCCCCGTCTTCGTCCTCTTGATCACGGGAAGCCCCTGCTGTTCGAAGAGGACCTCACGTAGTTGCGGCGTGGAGTTCAGGTTGAATTCCGACCCGGCTAGCTTGTAGATCTCTTCCCGGATGAGCGTCAAATCGCGATCCAGACGCTCGCTCATCGCCTGGAAAAAGGCCGGATCGATGCGGATCCCCTCCTGCTCCATCCCGGTCAGAACCGGCACGAGTGGCATCTCCAGGTTCTCGAAGAGTCCGGTAAGCTCCTGAGCCGCGAGATCCGTGGCGAAGATCTCCGCCAGGCGGAGCACGGCATCGACGCCCTGAGCGGCATAGTCCCGGGCCATCTCCTGGTCCACCTCTGAAAAGCTGATCCGTTTTTGGCCCGTCCCGACCACTTCCTTGTAGGGCGTCCGGGAAAAAGCGAGAAAATCCTGGCAGAGTGCGTCGAGATCGTGCTTCCGCCGGCCGGGATCGAGCACATAGGACGCGAGGGTCACATCGAACGTCATCCCCCTGAGGCAGACGCCTACTCGGGCCAGAGACAGCGCCGAGGTCTTCAGGTCGGCCCCTAGCTTCTCGACGCCGGGATCCTCGAGAAGATCGACCAGGGCGGTGAGCGCGTCGTGGCCCATTTCCGGAAGATTGGCGATCCCGGACGACTCGAACGCCAGAGCCGGCTCACCATGAGGCACGTGACCGAACGAGAGATAGAAGGCCTCGCCCTCGTCCACCGCCAGCGCGAGGCCAACCAGACCAGCTCGATGCGGATCGAGAAAGGCGTTTTGCACCCCCACGGCCAAGCGACCTGCCTCACGGGCCCGAGCGACCAGCGCCCCTATATCGTCCGGCTCGGTGACCAAGTGGCAACGGACGGGTGGGGGCCCGTCCGAAGCGGTGGACGGCGGACCCGCCGCCTCATCCCCGGGTGAGGAATCGGGCGCAAAACGCTCCATGAGGCGCCGAAACTCCATTTCGGCGAAGAACCGGTGAAGCCGGGGATGATCGGGCTCCCGCACCCGCAGCGCCTCCAGGTCCAGCTCGACGTCGAGATCCGTCATGAGCGTCACGAGCTGCCTGGAGAGTCGGACCTGGTCGGCATTCTCCGTGAGCGACTCCCGCACACGCTTGGCGGAGATGTCGCTCGCGTGTTCGAGAATCTCGTCCAGGCTCCCGTATTCATCGAGAAGCTTGACGGCCGTTTTCGGCCCTACACCCGGAGCTCCTGGAATGTTGTCGGAGGAGTCCCCGATCAGGGCGAGGTAGTCGACTACCTGGGTCGCCGGAATGCCGAACTTTTCGTGAGCGTTACGCTCGTCCACCCATTCGGCCGCCACACCTGTGCGTCCGCCTCGCCCGGGGTTCAGGAGGTGGATACCCGGTCCCACGAGCTGATAGAGATCCTTGTCTCCGGAAACGATTACGGCCTCGAGTCCTGCGTCTCTCGCCTTGATCGCGAGCGTGCCGATTACGTCATCGGCCTCGTACCCGTCCAGTTCGACGAGGGCGTCGTTGAAACCCGCCACGAGCTCGCGCACCCGGGGTAAGCTGGCCCTGAGCTCATCGGGCATCTTCTCCCGGGTCGCCTTGTATGCCGGGTAGAGCTCTTCCCGGTGGCTATTTCCGGCGTCGAAGACCACCGCGAGATAGTCGGGCTGGTATTTGTCACGGATATCAATCAGGAAGTTCGCGAAGCCGAAGGGGGCCGATGTGTTCTCCCCCTTCGAGTTGGTGAGAGGGCGGCGAATGAAGGCGAAGAACGCGCGGTAGATCAGCGCGTAGGCATCGATAAGGAAGAGACGGGGCGCCTTCTTCGGTGGGACGTCCATCGGCTAGGTCCGCGAATCACAGAGCTGTCGGGGCTGGAAACTCATAGACGGGCGAACTTAGGCAACCCGGGAACGCGAGGCCACATGGTGCCTTCCGAAAAAATGCCCTGCGGATTTCCTCAATCCGGGGGCGGCTCCATCCGTTGTGACGGTGTCAGGCCCTGACCACGTTAGAAGCCTGGATCCCATTCTCGGTTTCCGTCAGCTCGAACTCCACTTCCTCCCCCGCCGTGAGCGTGCGAAAGCCATCGGTTATGATGGCTGAGAAGTGAACAAACAGGTCATCGCCCTCTGGACGAGCGATAAACCCATAACCTCTGGTATCGTTGAACCATTTGACGGTCCCTTTGGACATACGGCCTTCTCCTTCTGCGGCATGAACAATGGTTCGTCACGCCCAAGGCACTGCGTCCGGCCGAGGGCCGTGACCGGGTCTGGCGACCCGCCCCTAGGTTATGGGTCGGACCGGGTAGCCGTCAAGAAACTCTTCTCAAAGGCCTCAAAACTGCTAATTGTCCCCGTATAGAAACTGGTAGAGCCCGATGTTTCGCGTGATGTTCTTCACGTATCCCCTGGTCTCGTCGAAGGGAATACGCTCTGTAAACCGAAGGAGATCCGCAAACTCAGGAAGTCGCCTCCAACGACGGGCTCGGGTGGGACCGGCATTGTATGCGGACAGCACCAACGGCAGCTCCCCATCGCCGTAGCGTCGCTCCATGTCGAGCCAAAACCTCGTTCCCAAGTGAAGGTTGATTTCCGCGGTCTCGAGACTCGCAGCCGTGAACCCCCGAACTCCCTGACTCCGAGCGAGTTCCCGCCCTGTCGCTGGCATCACCTGCATGAGGCCGATGGCGCCCGCCGGCGAATGAATTCTCGGCGTGAAAGCCGATTCTTGCCGAATCAAAGCAGCCAGAAAAATCGGATCGATGTCGCGCTCAGCTGCCTCCCTGGTCACCAACTCCCGATAGGGAAACGGGTACAGCACCCGAAGCAGGCGCTTGGTCTGTGGGGCTCCACCCCGCTCCAGATCCCGCCCAATGTTGATCCCCCTGATGGAGAAACCCCGTTCGATCAAGGCATCGGCCAAGTCGAGCGCTTCAGGAACCGACCCGTTCGTTCGCGCGATCAGCCCATCGACGTGGGCCTCCACGCCTTCGTCGAGACCTGCTGCTACCAGCAGGTCGAGTGTTCTCATTTCATCTCGGAGCCAGCGTCTCGGTGCCGAGAGCGGCCCCGGAGGCACATCGGGGCGAAAAGGCTCCTCGAGGAGGTCGAACACGAGCACACCGTAGTAGGACAGGACATCTCGGTCTCGGATCTCACGCAGGTACGCCCCAGCCTCCTCGTCGCGCCCGAGAGCTCTCAGGCTTCGAGCCACCCAGTAGGTGGCCTCGGCCCAGCGCCGCCCATCGGGAAATTCCTCGAGATAGCTACCGAACACCTCGGCCGCCGCCTCTACATCGTTCTGCTGAAGACGGATCTGACCGAGTCGCATTCGGGCCAAACCCGCCGAAGCATGCGACGGCTCCATCGCGATCGCCCGCTGGTATCCGGCGGCGGCCTCCCCGTACGTGCCTCGCCCCAGCGCAGAGTGGGCCCGTGAGACGACGATATCGACCGCCTCGCGGCTCTCGGGGTACCGGTCGATGATCCATCCCTCGATCGTCCGCACTGCAGCTCGCCGGCCCTGCCGGTTCCGAGCCCGGCGCCACTGGTCGAGTACGCGGAGCTCGAAAGCAGGGTCGTCGGTCTCGACCAGCTTCCTGAATTCCACGACCGCCGCCTCGTGGGTCCCAACCGCGGAGAGCAGGCGCGCACGATTCAGCAGTGCCATGGGCTCAGGCTGGACCGCCTCCGGCAACCCGGCCAAGTACCGATTGTAGGCTTGTAGTGCCTGATGGTTTTCCCTGACCCGGTCCAGGATCCGAGCCGAGCGAAGGGCCTGTTCCGCATCCACCGCACCGGTGCGTAGAATCCCCCAAGCCGACCTCGCGCCGCTCGCCCCCTCTGAATAGGCATCCAAGGACGCCTCGTACGCCTCGCGGGCTGCCCCCATGTCTCCAGCGATCGCCGCCAACGCGCCGATGGCCTCGAACGCCTCACCACGCCGTGCCGCCCCAAGATTCCCCCGCACCACCTCTCCATAACGATCCAGGGCGCGGGCCGTGTCGCCCGCCACCAGCCAGGCACGAGCTTCTAAATCCCACGCCAAGCCGGAAATGGTGGCGTCTCCGCTCATCAGCGGAAGAATCTGAAGCGTCTGTTCCGCATCTCCCTGCTCGAGGAAGTTTCGGGCCAACTGCAACACGGTCCATCTCGACAGCTCCGATGAACGCCGTCCTGTCGCCTGCAAGGCATCGAGCATCGGCCCCCAAAGGCCGGCCCGGGCCGCAACCTGCGCCTCACGAGAAGCCGCCCAAGGAGTTTCCTCCGACATCGCGCCCGTCGACCGGAAGTGTTCGTATTGTCGGGCCGCCTCCTCCCATCGCCCCGCCGCCTCGAGCGAGCGCGCCAGCAGCAGCCTGCCCTCGCCACCCCTGAGCTGATCGAGCCAGTCCGCCCCTTCCAGCTCCGCCAGCACACCCTCCCAATGGTTCCAGCCCGCATCCGCACGCGCGAGCAGGAGTACCTCCAGGGGCGTCAGCGGAGCTTCGTCGGCGTCACGTTCTCTCAATAACCGACTTGCGTGCCAAAACCTTCCTGCTTCGAGCTCGGCTCTGGCCGAATCGACCGTGGGATCAGCAGCATCTGCAGGGACGAGGAGGGCGGCCGAGGATCGGATCGTGAAATACTGGCCGTCTTCCGTAAAAGGCCGTTCGTCGAAGGCAAGCCGGGGAGCGGAAAAAGGCGGAGCCGTAGGACCGCCCGCCCACAGCGCCAAGAGAACAGAGATCGACCCGAGGAGTTTCACCGACAGACACTACCCGACACGAAGGAAAGCCTGATAAGTAAGCCCTGTTCTGGAAACAGATACTTCAAGAGGCGGACACTTAATAATAGTGCGGACCTCTCATAATACCTACCGACCCTCAGCACCCATCGGGCAGCCCCGCAGGGAGGGTGGAGTGCACCACCCGTGTGACAAAAGAAAGGGGCCACCCTTTTGGGCGGCCCCTTCCGGTCGTTCCTGCGAGCTTTCCTAGCGGCCGGCGCGATCCGCCTCCATGGCGTGGAGCATGTCGATCATTTTCTGAGCCGACTCCTCCATGTCGATGACCATGCTGTCGATGCGCGCAACGAAATAGTTGTGCGAGATGCTCACGGGGATCGCGATGATGAGTCCCGCTGCCGTGGTGGTCAAAGCCACCTTGATCCCACCTGCAACCAGCGTGGCCTCAACCTCGCCCGCCGCTTCAATGGATTGGAAGGCGATGATCATTCCGATCACGGTTCCGAGGAAGCCGAGTAGCGGGGCCACATTGGTGAGAGTTGCTAGGATCACCAAGCCCTTCTCGAGCCTGCTCAACTCAAGGAGACCCTGGTTTTCGATGGCCTTCATCACACGCTCCGTGCCCTCCTGGTGCCGGTCCAGACCGGCATAGAGGATTTTCGCGGCAGGAGTGTCCGAGTTCCGGGTCGCCTCGAGAGCCTCCTCAACGCGGTGCTCGTCGAGAAGCACGTCGACCTCACTCAGAATTATCTTCGTACGAGCCGACTTGGTGTAGAGGTCGAAGAACTTCCAAACGATGACGATGAGGCCGACGATTATGCAGGCCGATAGGGGCACACCCATGATTCCCAGATCGTCCCAAGTACGGGAAACCAATTCGGAAAAGGTCTCTTCCGGCACACCGTCCACCCCGGGAATCTGCAGTAGGGCACTATAGACACGCATCACACCGACCAAAACGACCTCCAGCAAAGAGTTCTACCAAGGTTGCGGGGCCGCCCATGAGGGCGACGGACCTCGATTTTCAGAGATCCGAACCTGCCGATGCCCGACAACCCTGTCAAGCCCCGTCCGTAGGCATTGGATCCTTACAGCACGCGGCTAGGTGACTCGGAGCCTTTTCGACCAGGAGGGGGGCTAGCCTCCGACATTCCTCATCCTTCCCCGGGTGCGGGCATCGGGCGTAGAACGGACATCCCGAAGGTGGTCGAATTGGACTGGGTACATCTCCCGAAAGCCTTATGCGCTTCCGCACCGGACCCGCCCTTGGATCGCGGCGTGGAGCCGCCGATAGAAGCGCCCGGGTATAGGGATGCCGTGGGTTCTTGTAAAGCTCCTGGGCGGCAGCCATTTCCACGATTTTGCCTAGATACATGACCGCCACGCGATCGCTCATATACTCGACCACGGCCAAGTCATGAGCAATGAAGAGGTACGTGAGGCCGAGGTCCCTCTGGAGATCCCGGAGCAGATTGATCACCTGCGCCTGGACCGACACGTCGAGCGCCGAGACCGGCTCATCGCAGACGATGAACTCGGGCTCCACAGCCAGTGCGCGGGCGATCCCGATGCGCTGCCTTTGGCCGCCACTGAACTCGTGCGGGAAGCGGCCGGTGTGCTCGGTGTGCAACCCCACCATCTCGAGTAGCTCGTGGACACGGGCCAACCGATCCACGCCCGTCTCGCCCAACCCATGTACTTTGAGAACCTCCGCCAGCATGCTGCCGACCGTCATCCGCGGATTGAGCGACCCGTAGGGATCCTGAAAAACGATTTGGGCGCGTCGCCGAAACGCTCCTAACTGAGCACGGTCGAGTTCCTTGAGGTCCTGGCCGTCAAAGAGCACACGCCCGCCGGTCGGCTCGATGAGACGTAGGATGGCTCGGCCCGTGGTGGACTTTCCGCAACCGGACTCCCCAACGAGTCCGAGCGTCTCTCCACGTTTGAGGCGGAAGCTCACGCCATCCACAGCCCTGACCTGATCCACGCTACGCCCCAGAATCCCGCCATGAACGGGGAAATATTTCTTCAGGTCCTGAACGTCGAGAAGCGGCTCGGAGTCGGACGCACCATTTCCGTCCACCGCCGACTCCACCCCATCCGGTGATATCACGTCGGCTTTCCGGCCCGGTCGATGGACGACTCATCTGGATGCACGAGCCAACACCTTGCCGATCGGCTCGCCCCAGCGACCACCGGCAACAGATCCGGCTCGGACTCCGCGCAACGCTCCCATGCAAAAGAACAGCGGTCCCGGAATCGGCATCCCTCCGGCCAATCCACCGCGCTCGGCACGGTGCCCGGAATAGGGTTCAGACGGACGTCACGGTCTCCGATTCCGGGAAGTGAGGCGAGCAACCCCTGGGTGTACGGATGCTTGGGATGAGAAAGAATCTCCTCTGTCGTTCCCGTCTCCACGACTTGACCGCCATACATGACCACCACGCGATCGCAAACCTCCGCGACGACCCCCAGGTCGTGGGTGATGAGCAGAAGGGCCATGCCGTGCTTTTGCTGCAAGCTCACGAGCAAATCCAGGATCTGCGCCTGAATCGTCACGTCCAGGGCCGTGGTAGGCTCGTCCGCAATCAAGAGTCGTGGCTCGCAGGAGAGAGCGATGGCGATCATGATGCGCTGGAGCATTCCACCCGACATCTGATGCGGGTAACTGTCGTAGCGCTGATCGGGCTCCGAGATCCCGACCTCCGCGAGAAGGGCCACCCCTGCCGCACGGGCTTCCCGCCTCTTCAACCCGCGGTGCAGCCTGAGTACTTCCTCGATCTGGTGCCCCACCGTGAGGACCGGATTCAGCGAGGTCATCGGCTCCTGAAAGATCATCGAGATCTCGTTGCCGCGAATTTCGCGGAGCCTGGCAGGCTTTACTTCCAGCAGCTCCTCACCGTTGAAGCGAATGGAACTGCCGGCCACGATCTCGCCGGGAGGCGAAGGGATCAGCCCCAAGATGGAGAGGGCCATCACGGTCTTGCCGCACCCCGACTCCCCGACGATCCCCAGCGTCTCTCCAGCCTCGAGCTGGAGGGACACACCGTCGACGGCCCGCGCTACGCCTGCGTCCGTCGTGAAATAGGTGCGGAGATCCGTAACCTCGAGAAGCGGCATCAGCGAGTTCGTCTCACGTCACGTCCTCAGCCGCGGGTCGAAAGCGTCCCTCAGCCCATCGCCGACCAGATTGAACGCGACCACGGTGAGCACGATGGCGAGACCTGGAAACGTCGATATCCACCACGCGGCGAGGAGATGGTCCCGGCCGTCCGCCACCATGGACCCCCAGGAGGGCGTAGGCGGCTGGAGCCCCATGCCGAGGAAGGAGAGGCCAGCCTCCAGCACGATGACGTTTCCGATGCCGAGCGTCGACGCAACAATCACCGGAGCCAGCACGTTGGGGATCACATGCCGGAGAATAATGCGGCTGCGACTGAACCCGAGAGCCCGAGCCGCCTCGATGAATTCCCGCTCTCGCAGACTGAGGACTTCGCCACGGACGATTCGCGTGGTGCCGGGCCACTGGGTAAAGCCCAGGACGGCCATGATCATGAAGATGGAGTTCGAATCGAATAGCGCGACGATGGTGATGAGTAGCACCAGACGTGGAAATGAGATGACCATGTCGACGAAGCGCATCACCACCGTATCGACCCAACCGCCCAGGTAACCGGACACCGCACCCAGCAGCGTGCCGATCGTGACACTGATCCCCACCGCGACGAAACCGATCGAGAGGGAGATCCTTGCGCCATACATGATGCGGGAGAACACGTCTCGAGCCAAATGGTCCGTCCCGAGAGGAAATTCACCGCCGGGAGGAACCAGCCGGGCCGTCACCAGTGAAGCCTGCGTAGCCGGATCGTGCGGGGTGACCAAGGGGGTCACCAAAGCGATCAGGTATACGCACACGACGACGATCAAACCCAACACCGCGATCCGGTTTTTCTCGAATGCCTTAGCGGCGAGGCTCCACTGACCTACCCCGGTGCGCTTCACCTCGGCAGGGCGCGACACGTCGAACATGGACCATCCCCAGACGCCGAGGAGGCCGGCCACCACGGTCAGCGACGCGATCTGGTGGTCAAGTGGGCCACCCCAACCGGCAGCGAACCGGGTCCACCGAGTCAGGAGCACGGCCAAAAGTGCTGTCCACACGATCAGACCCAATCCGCCGACCCCCCACCGACCCACTAGCAGCTGCGGTACCCCTGGAAGGATCGCAGAAAGAACTACTCCGCCCCGCCCGCGTCCAACGGACCGATTCGGTCCGGATCCGGTCGGGTCGACGCGGAGGTCAGACGTTTCAAAACCGGCGTCAGTCATATCGAATCCGGGGATCCACGACGGCGTAGAGGACGTCCGCAACGAGGTTTCCCACCACCACCATCATGGCGAAGATCAGCGTGCCGCCCATGATCACCGGATAGTCGCGCTCCAAGATCGAGTCTACGACGAGCTTACCCATCCCCGGCCATGCGAACACCGACTCGATAAAAACGGTGCCGCTGAACAGGAAGGGAAGGTAGAGGCCGAGCAGTGTGATCACTGGGATCAAGGCGTTTCGGAGGGCATGCTTGAAGATCACGACGGGCTCCGAGAGGCCCTTGGCCCGCGCCGTCCGAACGAAGTCCTGGCGGATCACCTCCAGCATGCTCGAACGCGTATAGCGGGCGATTCCGGCGGCCAGGACCAAAGCCAAAGACGTGGCCGGAAGCGCCAGGTGCATGAGCCGGTCCTGGACCTTCGCCATCGGACTCAGAAACGCGTAGTCGACGCTCTGCATACCCGAGGGCGGGAACTGAATGAACCACTGCCCCTGATAGGCGAAGAGGCCGAACACGAGCACCATCATCAGTGCCAGCCAGAAAGAGGGCATGGAGTAAAAGAAGAGACCGACGATCGAGGCGACGGAATCCAGCAGGGAGTACTGTCGAACAGCCTGTACGATTCCAAGAAGAATCCCCAAGAGGAACGCGACTCCGATCGCGGTGGCGGAAAGCACCAGCGTGTTGGGCAGGAGCTCCTTGATAATGTCCAGAACCGGCCGATTACTAGTGAAGGAGAACCCGAGGTCCCCTCGAGCAAGCGCCCCAATCCACCGCACGTAGCGGATATGAACCGGCTGATCGAGCCCCATGTTGACGCGTATCTGCTCGAGCACCTCCGGCGTCATATTGGGGTTCAAGAACCTCAGAGCGGGGTCGCCCGGGGCGAGGTTCACGACGAAGAAGATGATCGTAGCGATGCCAAGGACGAGGGGTATGGCACCGAGGAGCCGCCGCACCATGAATGTTCTCATCGGGTGCCCTTCACTGTCCGGCCCTAAGGCGTCCGGATTTGCCCCTCGTCATCGCCGGTCGACGGAAATCCACCAATCCTTGATGTTGAGCCATTCCCCGCGCGAGTCCATCACCACAGCGTTGAGACCCTTGCTCACGCCATCAATCCGGTCGGGAAAGTAAAAGAACGTATAAGGCTGCTCATCCACCAGGAGCTCTTGATATTCCCTCCAAAGCGGCTTGGCTTTTTCGCGATCGACGACCAGGGGCAGCTGGTCCAGGAGACGGTCGATATCCGGACGCTGGGTACCGGCCCAGCCGTAGGTCCCGGACAGACTGCTGCTATGAAAAAGGTCGGTGTCGTCCAACTTGTACTCGACTACCCAACCGATGACCACACCATCGAAGTCGCGATCGACCGGGTCGCTGATCTGGCTGATGAGGGTGCCCCATTCGACCACGGTCGGCGCGATCTCCACACCGATTTCGGCCAGCTGCGCCTGCATGATCTCCGCGATATCCTGCCGTAGGTCGTTCCCGTCATTGTACTTGATGGAGATGGAAAGTCGCTCCCCGGAGGCGTTCTCCCGGACCCCGTCACCGTCCCGATCCACCCAACCCGCGGCGTCGAGCAGAGCCCGAGCAGCATTCTGATCGTACGACATCACGTCCTCAGATGAGGACCCGTCATACGCCCAATGGAACGGAGGTATGCTACCGTTCGCCACCGTCCCCTGTCCCTGCAAAAGGGCCTCAACGATTTCCTGCCGGTTCGTGCCCCTCGTAAGCGCTTGGCGCACCCTCTTGTCGGCGAGTTGTGGGCGACGTGAATTCCAACCAACGAGGACATAATCCCGGAACGGATACTGCAGAAGATCCACGGCATCCGAATCGAGAATGGCCTGCGCCTGATCGGGCGTCGGGCGAATGTAGACGCTCAGACCCTCCGTCAGAAGCTCGGTGAGGAGCGTGGTGGGTTCGGAAATGCTTCGGTAGACGTAGCGGTCGACAAAGGGTCGACCACCGAGATCATGCGGAAACGCCGGATTCGCCTGGAACGTCCAACTCGAGTTTTGCCGGTGTTCCACGAAAATGAACGGTCCATTGCCCACGGGGCAGACCATCCCGAAAGGATGTTGACCTAGCATGGCGGAGGGGACATCCGCGAGCAGATGCTCGGGCATGATCGCGGTAGCCCGCCAGGGATCGATGAAGTCTGCGTGGGGCCGCATACGAAACTTCACGGTGAAGGAGTCGACCACCTCCACCCCCTCAGGCCCCTTATCGTAATGCGTCCAGAACGCCGTGTTCGGAAAGGCCGTCTCGGGATCGATGGCACGCTTGAACGTATAGGCTACATCGTAGGCATCCGTCAGCTCACCGTCGTGCCAATACACGTCGTTTCGGATGTGAAACGTGATCTCGCTATTGTCGTCCGACACGTCCCACGACTCGGCCAAATACGCCACCGGATTAAGGTCTTCGTCGTACTGCACCAGAGTCATGAGGTTCACAAAATTCTGGTGCTGCGAAGCTGTGTAATCCTGAGAAATATGATTGTTCATACCGTTGGGGATCTCGCCGATCGAACCGACGACCGCCGTGCCGCCATACCGCTCGGACGGAGGCATCTGCCCTTCGAACTGGGACATGAACGCCGAAACGTTTGCCGTGACCTCCTCACAGAACGGGACACCCGCTCCGGCCTCGGCCAACGAGGCTTCCAGCATCCAGGGTCCGGCTGCGCGGGAGGCCCCACCGTCGCCGCTCCCACATGCTCCCACCACCATAGCCAGCCCAGCTAACTGAATCGACCTCGTTAACCGACTTTCCCGCATGCTCCTCTCCTCTGCTGATGTCAAGATGCCCAGTAACGCCAATATACCCGGCCTCTACCGTGTAACGCGCCTCAGCTCAGATGGGATCCACCAATCCTTGAGGTTCACCCAATCGCCCCGAATGTCCATGACTACGTCCCGGATGCGCTTGTTTACCCCGTTCAACCGATCCGGTTGATAAAGCCAGGTGTAGGGCTGCTCGTCGACCAGGAGTTCCTGGTACGCGTCCCAAATCGGCTTGGCCATCCCACGGTCCAGGATCAAGGGAAGCCGGTCCAGATATTGATCGATATCCAGGCGTCGGGTGCCGGCCCACGCGAGAGGGCCTTCGGTCCGTTCGCTGTGAAAAAGGCTCGTGTCATCCAACCTAATGTCCGTCACCCAGCCCAGGATCGCACCTTCGAAGTCCCTGGATCGGGGATCCGTCACCTGCTGGATCAATGTTCCCAGATCCACCGCCGTCGGGACGACCTCGACGCCGATGTCCAAAAGTTGAGCCTGCATGATCTCCGCGACAGCTTGCCGCACCTGGTCCGGGTTATACTTGAGCGTGAAAGAGAGAGGGGCGCCCTCGGGATTCTCCCGCACCCCGTCTCCGTCCCGGTCCCTCCATCCGGCCTGGTCCAGAAGTGCCCGTGCGGCGCCCGGATCGTATGACGTCGCCTCAGCTCCCAGAGACGCGTCGTAAGCCCAGTGGTACGAGGGTACGGTGCCGTTCGCCACGACTCCGTAGTCACCGACGAGGCCAGCCACAATCTCTTCGCGGTTCGTCCCCCTCGTGATCGCCATCCGAACTCTCTTGTCCGCGAGCTGGCGACGGCGGGAGTTCCAAGCGACTAGGACAATCTGCCGATTGGTAAATCGATACAAATCGAGCACGTCCGAATCAACGATTACCGCCGCTTGGTCCGGTGTGGGCGAAACGAACACGTCCAGCCTCTCCGTCAGCAGCTCCGTCAACAACGTGGTCTGATCGGTCACACTCCGGTATACGTACCGGTCGAGGTACGGCCGCCCTCCAAGACCCTCCGGAAACACGGGGTTCGCCTGAAACGTCCAGCTCGCATCCTGCCGATGCGAGACGAAAATGAACGGCCCGTTCCCTACCGGACATACCGATCCGTACGGGTGCGTCCGCAGCTCCTCAGCAGGCACGTCCTCTAATAGATGGCCCGGCATAATGGCCAGCATTGTCCACGGATCGATGAAATCAGCGTGGGGCGTCATGCGGAAGCGCACGGTCAAGGAATCGATGATCTCTACCGAGCTCGGACCCTTGTCCACGTACGTCCACCATCCCTCGTTTGAAAAACCCGTAGCGGGGTCGGTGGCGCGCTCGAACGTGTACGCTACATCGTAGGCATCGGTGAGTTCTCCGTCGTGCCAATACACATCGTCCCGGAGGTGGAAAGTGAGCTCCGTGCCGTCGTCCGACACATCCCAGGACTCGGCTAAATACGGCGTCGGATTCAAATCCGAGTCATACCGGACGAGCGTCATGAGGTTGACGAAGATCTGGTGCTGACTGCTTTCATGCTGAGCGGAGAGATGCGCGTTCATCCCGCCTGCCATCTCACCCGGTACGCCAACAACGGCCGTGCCCCCATACCGTTGCGACGGAGGTACCTGCCCCTCGAAGCGACTCATGAACTCCGCGACCCGGGCCGTGGCTTCTTCACAGAAGGGGATGCCCGCTCCCGCCTCCACTACCGAGGGGTCCAGACTCCATGGGGAGCTTTTGGCAACGGGAGCGCCCCCGTCACGACACGCACTCGTCCCAAAGGCCATCAGCGCCAGCATCATCGCGACACATCGAGTTTTTCTCAGGGCGCCCTCCTCAACGGGGTCCGCGGCCCATTGCCTGCGCCACTCCTACCGGCGCCACGTCCACTCCGCCGAAGCGTACCGCTCGGCAAATTCCAGGGACTTGACCCGCTCGGGCTCGGTGAGTTCGCCGCGATGCCAATCGCCCCCTGCCAAACCCCTCAGACCCGAGATGACGGCCTCTGCAAGATCGTACCAGGACGGGGCCTGGCCCAGCACTTCCTCGAGGGAGATCGGCGCCTGAACACGCTCGTATTTCCCAGGCTCCATCGCTTTTCCACCCGCCCTGGACCCTGCAGACGGCGACCCCAGCCCAAGTAGCCGCTCCTGCCCGGGACCGATGAGCAGAGATCCATGCTGGAGAATCGCCCCCTCGAGCCGAGCCTGCGCGCTTCCGACGAGTTTTCTCCCCCCCACGGTCACTTCGCCGGGGGCGGGCTGATTAAAACAGGGTCCAGAGTCCAGACCCGCGGGCGAGCCTCCTACCTCCACCATCACGGCCGGGACGCCCAATGACCCAAGGGCCTGCACCAACCCCCGGTTGATCAGCTCGTACGTCGCTCTGAGGCCTCCCCGCCCCTTGAGCGGAAGGATCGCTGCATAGGTGAGCTCCCGGTCGTGTAAAACGGCCCGTCCGCCGGTCGGCCGGCGTACGAACTCGATGCCGGCGCTGCGACCGGCGGCGGGATCGTAGCGGTCGCGGGCAGGCTCGTTGCGGCCGAAGGACACGGTAGGACGACTCCACCGGTAGACGCGGAACACCGCCTCGCCGGGACAAAGACAGGCCGCGAGCGCGTGATCCACGGCCATGTTTCTCGGACCGGAAGCCGGTGGATCGACGAGAACCCTCCACCTGAGCGCCTCGGTCCCGAGTACACCCCGCCCTGGCGCGCCACGGCCCTGTTCGGGTCGCATCGAGCCTGGCAGTGCGAACCCGGAGGCGACCGTCAAAACTCGTACGAACCCTTTCCAGGCTCGATGATCACGACTCGGGCGCGGGCGCCGACGAGGGCGGCAAAGGCCTCGACGTCTTGCTCGATGAAGGGCCAAGTGTCGTAGTGGATCGGAATCACCACGGAGGGCTCGATGAACTCGATCGCGGTCACCGCATCCTCCGGTCCCATGGTGAAGTTGTCCCCCATCGGGAGCAGGGCAACGTCGACCCTTCCCTTGAGAAGCTGCATATCCATGGTCAGAGCGGTATCACCCGCGTGGTACAGACGCTTGCCCGGGCCGAGGTCGAAGAGCAGCCCAGCAGGGCTGGTGGTGAAGCCCTCGGCACCCTCTCCGTGGACCCTGCCTCCGTGGATGGCGACGGTCAATTTCACGCGCCCGAAGGGAAAGTCCCAACCACCCCCAATGTGCATCGGGTGGACGTTCTCCACTCCCTGGCTCTGGACATATTCGATGAGCTCGAAGGCGCCCACGACCGTGGCGCCCGTGTTCTTGGCTATGGCGATCGCGTCCACGAAATGGTCGAAATGGCCGTGCGTACAGAAGATGAAGTCGGCCTCGACGTCGGATGGGCTCACCTCCGTCCAGGGATTGTCGTCGAAGAACGGGTCGATGATCACTCGGGTCCCGTCGTCCGTCGTGAGGCCGAACGTCGAGTGACCGTAGTAGTCCAGCACTGCCATGTGAAACGTCTCCTCAATGTGCCTTTAGAGGAAATTCAGGCGTGTTCCTCAGCATAAGCTTCCACTGGGGGACACGCACACACCAGGTTGCGGTCTCCATGGGCGTTGTCCACCCTCCGAACCGGAGGCCAGTACTTATGTTCTCGGCTCCAGGGAGCCGGGTAGCCCGCCTGCTCGCGCGTGTACCCGTGTTTCCAATCCTCGGCCATGAGCATGGCTGCCGTATGGGGAGCATTTTTGAGCGCATTGTCTTCCGGATCGGACTCGCCCGAAGCGATCGCCTCGATCTCGCCCCGAATGGCGAGCAGCGCTTCACAGAACCGGTCCAACTCGTACTTGGACTCGCTCTCGGTGGGCTCCACCATGATCGTTCCCACCACCGGAAACGACATGGTCGGCGCATGGAATCCGTAGTCCATCAAGCGCTTGGCGACGTCCTCGTCCGTGATCCCGGTCGTCTTTTTCAGGGGACGAAGGTCCAGAATGAACTCGTGCCCCACACGGCCGTTCTCTCCCCGATAGAGGACCTCGAACGCTTCGCCGAGCCGGTGCGCCATGTAGTTGGCGTTGAGGATCGCCGCCTCGGTCGCTCGTCGGACCCCGTCTCTTCCGAGAAGGGCGATATACGCCCAGGAGATCAGGAGAATACTGCTGCTCCCCCATGGTGCCGCCGACACGGCCCGGATGGCCTGCTCCCGACCGGTATCCAGCTCCGGATGGCCCGGAAGGAAAGGCGCTAATTCCGACGTGACGCATATCGGGCCCATCCCGGGCCCTCCTCCACCATGTGGGATCGAAAAAGTCTTGTGGAGATTGATGTGACAGACGTCGGCACCGTAGTCACCCGGGCGGCACAGCCCGACCTGGGCATTCAGGTTTGCACCGTCCAGGTACACCCGTCCCCCGTAGCGGTGGACGATGTCGCAGATCTCACGGATACGCGGCTCGAACACGCCGTGCGTCGACGGATAGGTGACCATGAATGCCGCGAGCTCCGAAGCATGCGATTCGGCCTTTGCAGCGAGATCCTCCACGTCGATGTTGCCGCCTTTGTCACAATCCACGACCACGACGCTCATGCCAGCCATCACCGCGCTAGCCGGATTGGTTCCGTGCGCGGACGAAGGGATCAAGCAGACACTCCGTTGCGACTCACCCCGGCTCTCGTGGAACGCCCGGATCACTCGCAACCCGGCGTACTCCCCCTGGGCCCCCGAGTTAGGCTGGAGGGACGTCGCCTCGAACCCACTGATCTCGGCCAGCCAGGCCTCCAGGTCCGAGAAGATCCGTCGATACCCTTCTGCCTGGTCCTGGGGGGCAAACGGATGGATCCCTCCGAACACCCTCCACGTAACGGGCACCATTTCAGTGGTCGCGTTGAGCTTCATCGTACACGACCCGAGCGGAATCATGCTCGTGTTGAGCGATAGATCCTTACTCTCCAAACGGTGCAAATACCGAAGCATCTCGGTCTCGGAACGATATCGGTGAAAGACCGGGTGCTCGAGCATCGGGGACGTACGTTTCAGAGTCCCGGGGATGGCCGATGACGCTTCCTTGGACACCCTCTCGGCACGGAGCTTCACCCCTCCTCCTCGCGGGCCACCATGGCTGAACACGGCGAAGAGATCGTCGATATCCTTCGGTCTGGTCGTTTCGTCGAGCGCAACACCGATCGTCCCGTCGCCGTAGTCCCGAAGATTGATCTCCAAATCCCACGCACGCCGCAGAACGTTTTCTCCCGATATCTCCGAAGGCACGACCTGGATGGTATCGAAGAAACGATCGTGCACGACCGTATGACCGAGTTCGCGGAGGCCATGGGCCAGAGTCGCGGTCAACTCATGAATCCGCAGTGCGATGCGACGCAAACCGTCGGGTCCATGATATACCGCGTACATGCCCGCCATGATGGCCAGAAGCACCTGAGCCGTGCAGATATTGGATGTGGCCTTTTCCCTTCGGATGTGCTGCTCACGAGTCTGGAGGGCCATCCGCAGCGCCGGATCGCCATCCGCATCGACCGACACGCCGATGATCCGGCCCGGCAGCCTGCGCTTGAACCGCTCCTTGGCCGAAAGGAAAGCGGCGTGGGGACCGCCATACCCCATGGGGACGCCGAATCGCTGGGTGTTTCCCACCACGATATCGGCGCCAAACTCCCCAGGAGGAGTGAGGAGGGTGAGCGCCATCAAGTCCGCCGCCACGACCACCCCGGCACCCCAGTCATGGAAAGTTTCACAGAACACTCTGTAGTCGTGAAGTGCGCCGTCGCTCGCCGGATACTGCACTAGACCCCCGAAGAACTCCTCGCCGAAGGTCTTGAGATCGACGTTGTCGTGCACGCCGACCATGACCTCGATGCCCAATGGCTCCGCCCGGCCCCGAACCACCTCGATCGTCTGCGGATGGCAACCCTCCGACACGAAGAATATCTTGCGAGCCTCATCCTTTTCCTCGGCGAAGAGCATGGTCATCGCCTCGGCAGCGGCCGTCGCCTCGTCGAGTAGCGAGGCGTTGGCGATCTCCATTCCGGTGAGGTCGATCACCATCGTTTGGAAGTTCAGGAGTGCCTCGAGTCTCCCCTGTGAGATCTCGGCCTGGTACGGCGTGTACTGAGTATACCATCCGGGATTTTCCAGGACGTTCCTCAGGATGACGCCGGGCACGATGGTATCGTGGTACCCCATACCGATATACGACCGAAACACCCTGTTTCTTGCGCCGATCTCCTGAAGCTGCTCGAGTAGGTCGTGCTCGGAAGACGCCTCTGGAAGGTCCAGGTCGTTCTTGAGCCGGATGGACTCGGGGATGGTTTGATCGATGAGTTCGTCGAGGCTGCGAAGCCCCATGGACTCCAACATCTGCCGGACATCGTGAGGCCGCGGCCCGATATGCCGACCGGCAAACCCACGCTCCGACTCTATTTCAGGGGACATTCGTGTCCAGCTACTCGCCCACTAACGTCTGATAGGCCGAGGCGTCCATGAGGGCATCGACCGCACCCTGATCACCGACGCGCAGCCGAACCATCCAACCCGCGCCATAGGGGTCACTGTTTACGATCGAGGGGTCCTCCTCCAGCGAGGCGTTCACCTCAACGATTTCACCGTCCACCGGACAGTACAGATCACTCACCGCCTTGACGGCCTCGATCGTCCCGAACGTGGCCTTTACCTCGAAGCTCTCCCCGACTGCAGGTAACTCGAGGAAAACGACGTCCCCCAACTCCCCCTGGGCATAGTCCGTAATTCCGACTTGATATACCCCGCTCTCATCCGTCGCCTTCATATACTCATGATCCTCGGTATATCGCAGCCCATCGGGGATTTCGGACATCACTTCTCCAGGCTAAGGTGTCTCAAAGATTGGTATGAGGCGGTCAATCACCAGGCGGATTTCTCGTGTGTTAACTTCCAGAGTATTCCGGTAGTTTTTCGACGAGAGCTTTCGGCCCTTTTACAACGATCTCGGCGCAAAAGTATAGAGAACATGGATACGTTCAAGAAGACCGAATCCGAGATCCGTCCGGCCCTGACCTCCCTCTCGGACGAAGAGCAAATGTTCCGGGAGGCGGTACGGGATTTCTCGACCTCGGAGATCGCTCCGCTCGTATCTCAAATGGATCGATCACAGGAGCTGGACGCTGGTCTGCTTCCCCAACTCTTCGAGCTGGGTCTCATGGGGATCGAGATCCCGGAGGAGTTCGGTGGAGCCGGATCCAGCTTCTTCACCTCGGTCCTGGTCGTGGAGGAGATGTCGAGGACCGATCCCTCCGTAGCGACCTTGGTCGATGTCCAGAACACGCTGGTCAACAACGCACTCGGTCGGTGGGGATCCGACGAGTTGAAAGCACACTACTTTCCCAAGCTCGCTTCTGAGTGGGTGGGCGCGTACGCCCTCTCGGAGGCCGGAAGCGGCTCCGACGCTTTTTCGCTGAGGTGTCGAGCGACTCGAGATGGCGACGCTTGGGTGCTCGAGGGGCAGAAGCTGTGGATCACGAATGGGAGTGAGGCCTCCATGTTCGTCGTCTTCGCCACGGTGGATCCCGACGCAGGGTATAAGGGCATCACGGCCTTCATCGTGGATCGCGACAGCGAGGGGTTCTCGGTGGGAAAGAAGGAGGACAAGCTCGGAATTCGCGCCTCCTCCACGACGGAGGTGATTCTCAACGCCGTGAGAGTTCCCGACGGAAATGTCTTGGGTGAGGTCGGAAAGGGATACAAGGTGGCGATCGAGACCCTGAACGAGGGCCGAATCGGGATCGGTGCGCAGATGGTAGGCACCGCACAGGGAGCGCTGGATCACACCTTGCGTTATGTAAAAGAACGAGAACAGTTCGGCCGCCCGATCGTCGATTTTCAGGGCGTACAGTTCCAGTTGGCGGACGCGGCGACGGAGTTGGAGGCCTCCAGACTTCTGGTCTACAACGCGGCTCGGCTCAAGGACGCCAGCGAGGACTTCCTGGTGCCAGCGGCGATGGCCAAGCTACATTCCTCGCGAATGGCACAGAAGGTGACTTCTTTGTGTATCGATCTTTACGGTGGGTACGGGTTTACCACCGAATATCCGGTAGAAAAATTCTATCGCGATTCTAAGATCGGCACGATTTACGAGGGCACGACGAATATGCAGCTTCAAACCATCGCCAGGGTACTTCTCGGATGACCGGGCTCGGAATTTGGGAGATTGGCCTGATCCTCCTGATCGTGATGTTTTTCTTCGGGGCGAAAAGGATTCCCGTGATCGGTCGCGGCCTCGGAGAGGGCATTCGGAACTTCAAGATGGCCCTCGGCAAGAGTGACGAGACCCCAAGCGACCGCACGCTCGAGGACCCCCCGGAAGACGACAGGTCCTAGAACGAAAACCTGATGGAGACGGCGGCCCTCGACAACGTCGTCATCGTGTTGGACGAGCCCAAGGACGTTGTAAATGTCGCCGGCGTCGTCCGCGTAATGATGAATATGGGCCTGTCCAGGTTACGCCTCGTGAACCCGGACGACTTCGACACTTACCGCATCGGCGGTATCGCCCACCGAAGCGAAGATCTGACGCAAGCAGCGGAGATTTACGACACTCTCCAGGACGCCCTGTCCGACGTGGTGCTCAGCGTCGGAACCAGCGCCCGGCCCCGGACCGCACAGCGTAATTATGCCAGGCCCAGGGAGGTCGCGCCCCGAATCGTCACGAGCACCGGCAATGGACTCGTGGCTCTGGTCTTCGGCAGGGAAGACCGAGGACTCACAAACGAGGCACTCGACCTCTGTCAGACGGTTGCGATCGTTCCGACGTCCGCGGAATATCCGAGCCTCAACCTGGCTCAGGCCTGTCTGGTTCTCTGCTACGAGATCTATCTCGTGGCATCCGAGGACGCTCCGTTACCAAAGGGCAAACGGGACCAGGGGCCGGCAACCCAAAAGGACCTCGAGGAAATGTACGCCGCCCTCGATCGGGGGTTGCACCGAATCGACTTTTTCAAAGGGGACCGGCACCCCGACAGTGTCATGCGCCTTCTTCGTACCATTTTTTCCCGGGCCGAGCCGGATCTCCGGGAAACACGTCTGGTACGGGCCATGGGGTTCGAGATGGAGCGCTACTTTGACCGAGACGAGGCGGGAAGTGAGCGCCGCGCTTCCCTCCGGGAGCGCTCCTGAGTCCGCGATCCCGCCTCGGACGATGACCGGATGAGGAGTGCATCGGACCTTTTTTCCCTTGGAAACCTCACTTATTTGTCCTTATCTTATTGACTTGTAGCACAGTCAACACGTTCCGCAGTAAGAGGGACGATCTTTCTGCCCCGTCCGGCGGCTCTTCTTCGGCCCCCCGATATGAAAACACCTGAGCCGACCGGTACCGCACCGCTCGAAGAGCGTTATCGGGCCTTGCTCGGCTTGGGCCGCACCTTCCTCGGCAGCTCCACCTCGCGGGACCTTTATCAAACGATCTACGTCGAGACCGCCAAGGTGATCGAACTCTCAGGATTCATGCTCTCCCTCTACGACGATCAGAGTGAGGTCGCTACCGTCGTCTTCAGCGCGAAAGAAGGCAAAGAGAGCAAGTCTGGACTCACCTACGCGGGTTCCGACAGCGAAGTGTTACGGACAGGCGAACCCACCGCCATCGAGAACCAAACCGATATGGGTGCCCTCCTTTTTCCCGGCGACGGCGCGCCCGGCGCTGGCGCCCGGTCGACCCTCTCGGTCCCCCTCCTGTGGAGGAACCATGTCACCGGGGCACTCGCAGTATTTTCATCGCACCCCGATGCATACGTGGCCGCCGACTCCGAAGTGCTGGGACGCGTGGCCGATCTCGCGGCGGTCGCCCTGGAGAACATGCGTCACGTGGAAGAGCTACAGCGGCGCTCGTTCGAAGCGGAGAAGCTGGAAGAGATCGGTCGAGTCCTGGTGAGTTCCCTCGATTTTGAAGAGGTCTTGGAGCGGGTCTCCTACGCGACGATGGAACTTCTCCATCTCGACGGGGCTGGGGTCTGGACGCATGAAGACGGGTGTGGCACCGTGCGAACATCCGTCGGGGAAATCCCGTTTCCCGTAGGAACCACCTGGACCCTCTCTGACGCCGTAGCCGAAGCCGTATTGGTGAATGGCGAGCCCTTTCGGATCGAGGACGTCGGCTCCCATGACAACCGAGAAGACCTGCTCGGAATTTGCTTCCAGACCGGAAGCGCCGTCTCGACCCCGATCAAGGTCGGAGACCGGGTCGTTGGCGCGCTCGCCGCCCGATCCAAGCAGGTGCGCCGGTTCACCGACACCGATGTGCGAATGTTGGGCCGGCTGGCGGCACAAGCTTCCGCCGCGCTGGATAATGCCGAGTTGCACGCAAGTATTCAGGCTCTCTCCCTCACCGATGCCCTGACTGGATTGTCCAACCGCCGGCACCTTCAGCTCCATCTCGAGCGAGAAGTCGCCGCCGCTCGGCGTGGCAGAAAACTGGCGCTTGTCCTATTCGATTTGGACTCGTTCAAACACTACAACGACACGCTCGGCCATGTGGTTGGAGACCAAATCCTGAAGGCCTTCGGGGGGATTCTCACTCAGGAGAATCGGGCCATGAATCTTGTCGCGCGATACGGCGGCGACGAGTTCGTATCGGTCCTATCGGAGGGCGACGCGCAGGGCGCGCAGGGTTATCTGGCACGGATCCACAAAGGCGTCAAGGGAGACCCCCTCCTGGCGTCTCACGGAGTCACCGTGAGTTCTGGCGTGGCCGAGTTCGAGGCCGCCGAAATGGTGGGGGTCGAGGAACTCATTCAGGCCGCAGACCGGAACATGTACAAGAACAAAGCCGCCAAACGCTGACCCGGCGGCCGTTACATCACGCGGAGTGAATCCCTGAAGCCGCCATCTCCACCTCGAAGGTCTCCGGATCCACCATCGGTTGCCACACCTGGATGAGTGGAAAGGTGGAAAGGAACCACCGGATGGCGTACAGGAAGATCCCCAGAAACATGAGCGCCACGAGTAGCTCCGTAGCGCCCAACGTCGGAGTATCGGGGCTACGGATGGAGGGCGCCACCATGAGGTGCTTTTCCAACCATAATCCTGCGAGAAGCACCAGCGTAACGACTCCAAAGACCGCGGAATTCATCTTCGCCTTCCGGCCAATCAGGCCTGCGAACGGAATCACGAAGCACATCACGATCAAGAGCGCCGACCACTTGCCCCAGGGCTCTTCAGCCCGGTGAATGATCCAAGCCTGCTCCCAAGGGAGTTTTCCGTACCAGATCACCAGATATTGGGCGAAGAACAGGTAGGTCCAAAACACGCAGAAGGCGAAGGTGAGCTTGCCGAGGTCATGGAGCTGCTGCCGGCCCATCGCCTTGTCCACCACGCCACCACCCCGCTTCAGAAAGATCGTCGAAAGTGCCGTGGCCGCGATGCCGCTCCAGAAGGCGCCCATGAAGAACCACGGGCCCACCATCGTGGAGTACCAGTGGGGCTCGAGCGACATCACCCAATCGTACGCGAGAATGCTCATCATGAGCGC
>JADFMD010000060.1 GCA_022564055.1 Gemmatimonadota bacterium | reverse complement strand
CGAATGGCCCGCAGGAAGATGCGCAGCACAGCGCCGGCGATCGCGGGGTTGTGGTGCAGGAAGGGTCGGATGCGCTTCGGAACGGAGAGCACCCACTGCCGCACCGGAAGCGGCGGCAGGACATGGTCGACGAGGGTGGCGGCGGTCTCGACCATACGGCGCGCGTTACACGACGGACATGCTCCCCGGCTCCGGCATGAGAACGCCACCAGAAAGTCGTAGCCACAACCGGCACACCGTGCTCGTGCGAATCCATGAGCGAGAATGCCACAGCGCAGGTAGGCCCGGAAGTCGCGCTCGACCCACGACGGGACGCCGCCCCCCATGGGGTCCGCTTCGGCGGCCTGTGCGATGAAGGTCTCGAGGTGGTGCTGGACCAGCGGGTAGAGCGGCGTCTGCGTGGGACGGCGCCGACGGTAGACAGGCCCACAGTTTGGTGCGGTGGGCCGAAGGGACAGCCTTGATCGAGAGCTGACCCGTGTACGCCATGACGTGGGGTGCATCCCGGACGGTGAGTAGAGTCCGGTGGCGAGGACATGGCTCGGCAGGCCTAGCCCTACTCCCCCCCGCGCCCGAAGGGGCGGCCCACAGCCCTCCAGACCGAGTCGAATTCCTCGTCCACGCCGGGGGGAGGTTCGGTGACGAGGCTCACGCCGATGGTCGCGGCAAAACCGAGGGCGAAACCGGGAATCATTTCGTAGAGATCGTAAAACTGGTCTTTGAACAGGAGTACCCAGCCCACCGCTCCGGCGAACCCCGCGATCATCCCCGCGATGGCCCCGGCCCTGGTCGTGCCCTTCCAGAAGAGCGAACAGAGAATCACGGGAGTGAACGCGGAGGCGAGCCCGGACCACGCGAACAGCACGAACCAGAAGATCACGCGGACTTCCTGAAGCGCGAGCACCACAGCCATGGCCCCGATCACCACCGTGGTCAGCTTCCCCCACCGTGAAAAGACCTTGTCCGTCCAGGGCGGGTTGAAAGTCTTCTGGATCACGTCCCGAACCACCGCGGACGACGCCAGGATCAGGAGCGAATCCACCGTCGACATGATCGCTGCCAGGACGACCACCAGAAAGATGCCCGTGAAGAAGGCGGGGAACAGCTCGGTCCCCATCAGCGGGTAGATCGTCTCGGGATCGTCCAGACCGGGGAAGAGCACTCGCCCGGCCATTCCCGTGAAGATCGCTCCGATGTCGAAGACGATGACGCAGAGAACCGCGATGAGACTGGCGTCGGTGACGGATTTCTGGTCACGCGCGGAAATGAACCGGGTGAGGAGTTGTGGGGATCCCAGGAATGCGAAGCCGATCGCCACGAACCCTGCGGCGCTCAAGATCCCCGCCACACTGAGGCCGTACTCGCCCATGGGACGCAGAAGGGCAGGGTCGGTCGCCTGGAGCGCCGCGGTCATCTCGAGCCAGCCTCCGGCTGCGACGATCCCCACGACCGGGAGGATCAGGAGACAGGCCACCATGAGGATCCCTTGCAGGAGATCGCTGTAGGCGACGGCCTTGAAGCCTCCGATGGTCGTGTAGTAGAGGATGATCGCGGTGCCGATCACCACTCCCGTCTCATAGCTGGTGCCCAGGAACGCCTCGAACGCCCGCCCCGAAGCGGTCAGCTGCGCGGCCGTGTAGAACGCGGCCATGCTGAAGATGATGATCGCGCTCACGATCCGGAGGACGTGGGCAGAATCGTGGAACCGGTCCTCGAGATAATCCGGCACCGTGATGGAGTCGTACCGGTCCGTGTACTCCTTGAACGGCCTTGCGACCAGTACCCACGCCAGCGTGACGCCCATCACTTCACCGAGGATCACCCAGAAGGCGTGGGCCCCCACCAGGTAGCCCATGCCCGTGAGGCCGAGAATGAGCCACGCGCTTTCCCCGGTCGTGTTGGAGCTGAAAGCGATCACCCAGGAGGGAAGTTTCTTTCCGGCCACGTAGTAGCCGGCGACCTCGCCCGACTCTTTGCCTCCCCACCAGCCGATGGCCAGCAACACGAGGAGGTAGACGACCAGAACGGTGATCACCGTGCCGGACGCCATCATGGGCTGGACACCTCGCCGCCACCCGTCAGGCCGCTGTCGCCGCTATCCGTCGGGCCCCTGTCGCCGCATCCGTCGGGCCCCCATCGCGACGTGTCTTTCTTTCGGTTCTGTGGACCCGGAGGAAGGCGCTCACGATGACCAGCGGGACTCCGACCGACCCGAGCAGGAGCAGCCAGGACTGCCACGGCAGACCGGCGATCACGGGGCCCTGTCCGCGGTCCGGCACGTACGGGCAAGCCCGGCGGTCTCAGTCGCGCGCATGTTGGCTCCTCACTCCAAGTGCGGTTGCTGGTCGAGCTCGATTCGATCAGCGGGTCCGACAGGAGTGGGTGGCGGAGTCGGCTCTGTCAACAGCGCCGACAGGGGTGGAGGGCGCGGAACCGTAACTCCGCTTCTGCGGGTTAGGATCGCAACGGATAGGATCGCAACGGATAGGATCGCAATGGACTTGAACCTCCGGAGGAACAGTGCGACCCGTGACCCTGTGGGGTGTGTACCACGCGAACGGTGGGCTCGTCGGTGAGCTGACGTATGTGATTGGGAAGCTGCGTGGCACGGCACACTGCGGGCTATGCGACATCACCCACTCGGTCCGCATGAAGCCGGAGTGGAAGACGCTCGAAGCCTCGCTCGACATCCCCTTCAAGCTCGTCCACCTCAATGAGCAGCCCCCCCGACTAGCCGCGCTGACCCGTGGCTCGACCCCCTGCGTCGTGGGGGACTCCGAAGAGGGATTGTCGGTGCTGTTGGGGCCCGAGGATCTGGAGGCGTGCAGCGGGTCGGTCGACCGTTTCAGTGAGCGGCTCGAGGAAGCGCTCGAGGCAGCCCGATAATGCTCTCACATTACGCTCATATTGACCGCACCAGTCCTGCCCTTCACATTATCCCCACCCGTCAGAAGGGCTATTTGATAAGAGTGCCGGTCAGGTCGTGTATCCGCCCGGAATGGAGGTCGAAATGAGCAATCGTATGCTGGTGGTTCTCGCCGTTCTCTGTGCAACCGCAGCCCCTGGGGTCGCCTCGACCGTGTCGGCGCAATCTCGAGCCTCCGACGCCGGAGATTGGGAAATCCCCAGGACACCCGATGGCCGCCCGGACTTTCAGGGGAACTGGTCGAACTCCACGCTCACTCCGTTTCAGCGGGCTGCGGATAGGGGTCCCGTGTACACCCCGGAGGAGGTTGCCGAGAGAGAGCAGGTAGACGGTAACTGCCCCGCAAACCCGGGGACGGTCATGTGCGGAAGGACGGAGCGCACGACCGGGAGCAACGAGGCTCGCCTGAGCGGCGTCGAGTACAACGAGGTCTATTGGGAGCGTGGCTCGCGGATCGCCGTCATCAATGGCGAGTACAGAACCTCTTTGGTCACCGTTCCGGCGAATGGGCGTCCCCCGGCTACTACGCCGGAGGCCCAACGGCTGCAGCAGGAGCGCCGGGACCTCAGGAGCCCGTTCGGCCCATACGACCACCCGGAGTTGAGACCATTCGCCGAGCGCTGCATCATGTTCGGTTCCCCTGTCGGCCCCCCCATGCGCCCCACCGGTGCCTACAACTCCAACTACGTCATCGTACAGACGACCGATTACTTGATGATCATGTCGGAGATGGTCCACGACGTGCGGATTATCCGGATTGGCGAGGCCCGCCCGATGCGCAAGGACGTCCGTCCGTGGTTCGGTAACTCTTGGGCTCGGTGGGAAGGAGACGTGTTAGTGGTCGAGACCACGAACCTCAATCCACAACAGACCATCCGGGGAGTCCCCCCGTCGGAGGACGCTAGGGTGATCGAACGCTTCAGTCGGGTCGACGAAGAGACGATCCTCTACGAGTTCACCATTGATGATCCCACGATGTGGACCGAACGCTGGGGCGGACAGATCCCGATCAGGAAGTTCGACGCCCAGCTTTACGAGTACGCGTGTCACGAGGGCAACTACAGTCTGGCCGGCGTACTGAGCGGGGCGCGTTATGAGGAGAGACTTGAAGCCCAGGGTGCGAGTGACTCCAGGCGTGATTGAGAGGGCGTAGAGAAACGCTCGAATTTGGAGGACGGTTCCGGATGTACCACCGACGTAAGGAGGCGAACATGTGGCTTTCTCGCAGGGACTTGGTCCCAGTGCTGACCATCATGGCCGGTGGGGCAGTTGGCGCTTTGCTCACGTTCAGCCCCCTGGTCCTCTGGTCGCCTGATGGCGAGGTGCTTGCCCCCGATCCGGTCGTCGCACTCTCTGTGGTCGTAGAGTCGGCGACTCGTGTGGTCTTCGCGGCGGAGGGGATCGGGGTCCCGGCGTTATCACCCGACGGGCGTTGGCTCGCTTATGTCTCAGACGAAACTGGCTCCAACCAGGTATACGTAAGAGCGTTCCCGGGCGTGAATTCGGGGGTATGGCGGGTCTCGACTCGCGGCGGAGTCATGCCGGTGTGGGCGAACAGTGGACGCGAGCTGTTCTACCTGGACGACAATCTGGGCCTGGTAGCCGCCCAGATTGATACGGACTCGGGGTTCCAGGTCCGCCTTTTCCAAGAAATCGAGGCGGGTGAAGTGTCCGAACTCGCTCTCGCCCGGACCTGGTTCGAGCGGTGGGGGGGCCGGGTACCCAATTGAGCCGCCGGATCCAATAGGCAAGAACTCTCAGATGTTGACCGCAGTCTGATCCCCGAATACGCACCTTCCGGGAGGACGCGGAAGTCAGCCCAGAACGCGAACACAGGCTTCGGCATGCTCTCCTATCAACACCTCGAGTCGATCCACGATCTCGTGGTCCAAGCCCTCCTCCCGTACCTCCGCCGCAGCCTGAGCGACCGCGGCTGGAATTGCGGTCACGAGCTCTCTTACGCGGTCCATCACAGGATCGGAGTCCAGGCCACATCGCTCCGCCAGGCCACGCCAATGGCGAGCGCGAATCTTCCAGACTTGGTACTCACGATCTACTCGCATCGCGAGCTTCGCCCGGCGGTACGAGATCCAGTGAGGATATGGTAGGACGCTGATCAGGTCGTAAAGCGGGGCGAGCCGCACCGATCCGGGCCCGATCAGGAAGGAGTAGTTCTTTGCGTGCGCGTCCGTTCCAGCGATGACCCAGTTGAGCGCGAGCGCGTCGAAAAAGGCCCCAACGTCTGCATCCGGGTCGTCGGCCTCATCAATCAGAAGTTGAACGAGGGCCGGAGCCCCTGGTCCCCCATCCGCCTCGTACTTGATCCTGGGTGGCACCGCGAGGGACTGGCACGTGTCTTCCTGGTGCAGTCTGACTAATTGGCCGTTCTCGAGTCGCCGTCGATCGTAGCGGGCCACTACGATTGCGGCCTCACCATCAAAATTACGGACCGTAGATTCGGCCGCTGCGAGACCAAGTTTCTTAGCCAATTTCAGGCAGAAGTGCTCGTTGATGTCGAATCCGTCCAGGCCCCTTTGGGCCGGGGGTTTGAGGATGTGTGTCGTAGGGGTCGCGCCGGACGGGATTCCCCATCGCTCGCCGTCGTGGACGAAGGCCGTTTTTGGCTGAGCGCCTGCCAGACTGAAATAACCACGGTCTCCGGCCAGGCGCCCCGTGCCATGGTGCTCAACAAGATCCCGTAGGCGCTCGGCGACCTCAGTCTCCGTGAGCCACTCGATCGCGGATGGCTCGTCAACGAGGCTACCCAGTTCGTTCGGGGGGATAAGCTGTACTGCGCCGGCGCAGTCCCTGCCCATGTACCGCAGCAGAGCAAATGGGTTGCGAGGTGAGATCTGAAACTCGCGCGCCCAACGGTCCAACACGTCCGTATTGTCTGGAAGAAGCCCCTCCAAATACGGGCGGACTACGGCATCAGGATGGTCCTGCCTCACGAGGAGCATGGAGAGGGAAAGAGGATACGCATCCGGACGATCTCGCCAAGTTTGGTCATAGGTTAGCGTGAGGTTACCGCCACGGTGTTGCCGAACGACTCCAACGCGCTCGCCGTTGAGAAGCACAACGAGCTCACCCATCGGCGGTTTCGGCCCCTCGTTGAGACCGCTGGTTTCGGAGCGACGCACCCTTCCGGGTCAAAGGCGTCCGTGAGGAGACATCCTCTTGGCTCGAGTCCGTCCAATCCTTGGATTGCGCATACAGGCTGTAGCCCAAGGCATGAAGCGCCCCGAGCACGAGGTCGAACTCGACGGTAGTCTTCCCGTTTTCAACCTGAGACACCCATTGGCGAGAGACGCCCGCCCGTTGCGCTAGGTCGAACTGCGACCACCGTAAGCGTCGTCGTCCGTCGGCAATCAAGTCGCCGACTTCACGTGCGCTACGTAGTAACATCGTCCTCTCCTCTGAATGTCAGCGTTTGTAGGCAATGTTCCGTGTGTAATCGTTCGTAGGCAAGTCTAGTATTGTCATCGTACATAGACAATATACGACCACGTTCGCTTTCACCATGGCCGAGTGTCGGCGAACGCCGTCAAGATCGGTAGGGGGGTCTTCCTTCTCCGGCGGCACCAACCCGAGAAGTGGCTCGCGGGCTAGTTACCCGAAGCGTCCAGGACCTGGAACGACGAAACGGTGAAGGCCATTTCATCATCGATCGCGGTTTCGATGTAGTCGATCTCGACGTTGGTCGGATAACCCATGTCCGCGTCGTAGTCGGCAATAACCGAGAAGGCCGTACCCTCCAACGCATCTCCGATCTCGTCGAACAAGTCGTCGATCGTTGGCACTGAGGTGAGTGGAAGGGGGATCGGTTCTTCGGTGTCCACGTACACTGCCGAGTTCACGACGCCATCCAGAACCTCGATGCGAACCGGCCTCACGAAGTCCGGAGCGCAGAAGCAGGACCGCTGGAATTCAAACACATAGTTGCTCGCGTCAGTCTGAGCCCAGCGGGCCCGGGCCGCAGCTAGCGCATCTTGCTCGGGCCCGAACGCGTCCGTACAGCCGACGGTGGTGAGCGCGAGCAACGCTATCACCAGGCAGGGGGCAGCTTTGGGCCGGTTGAACATGTTTGTGCTTCCTCGGTTCTAGGCGGGGGTCTTGCTCCGCCAGGAGAACGCGCGAGGGATCAAGTATGTGTCGTCCCCGGCCGGGAGACCTCGATCAGGGCGCGTGCTGTTGGTCGAATACCCAAGCTTGTCCGTCGATGCCTCCGGCTGCGGCGAACCTACCGCACCCGCTCGAAGTGCACGTCCCTCGTCCGGCCGTTCGCCACATAGAAACCGAACACGTCGCTACCGCCACTACGCTCGAACGAATAGATGAGCCCTCCCCCCGTGAACACATCCTTCACGACCGGCGTCAGATTCGCGTCGTCGCGGCGCCGATGGTGCACCACGAGCGCGTCGTGTTCGAGGGAGAGGGTGTAGAACGTCTCGAGCTCTTCGCTGAAGTAGCGCCCCTCGAAATCCGCAAGAACCTCGGCCGTCGGTTCCCACTCAGCGGCTTCGTTGCCGTTGAGGCGCGTCGCGTCACTCTGCCCGTTCTGGTTCAAAGTCAGTCCGTCCACTTCGCCTGCTTCGTTACGGAGGAAGGCCATGGAGGGCTCGACGGAGGGCCCGACGCCCATGAGAGAGAAGGTGCCCTCTCCCGGCCCCTCGGCCTCGTCACCCTCGCTTTCCATCGCGTCGGAGAAGAACGCCTCGGCGAGCAGGAACGCCACACTGCTGTCGAATCCCCCGTGGTTGCTCTGAACCGTGATGCCGGCGTTGATCTCGGGGTAGTAGACCAGCATGGAGCGGTGCGCGATGTCGGCCCCGCCGTGGTGCACGCGTCGGAGTCCTCGCTGCTCATCGATGACGAGGCCGTAGCCGTAACCTGTCGCGTCGCCGTTGCTCAGCACGTACGAGGTCATCATCTGGTCGAAGATCTCGGCGCTGCCCACGAGCGGATTCTCGTAGTTCTGAACCCACGTCTGCAGATCCTCCACCGTCGAGTAGATGCCGCCCGCTCCCACCGCCCCGCCCAGGTCCCCGATCTGGCGGAAGCCATCCTTCCCGGGCGTGTAACCTTCGGACATGCCGGGAACGATGTGCTCAGGCGTCGGACGGACCATCGTCCGGGTCATCCCGAGCGGTCCGAACACGTTCTCCTGCATGAAGACGTGGAAGTCCTGCCCGGACGTACGTTCGACGATCAGCGCGGCGAGCCCGAACGCCGTGTTGTTGTAGTTCCACTCGGCGCCCGGCGCGTTCTGCAGTGCCGGCTGCCTTTGCACGATGTCGATGATCTCGGAGCGGTCGATCCAGTCCCCGTGATCGAGCCGGCGTCCCGACATCATCAGGAGGTTCAGGAATTCCCTGAGACCCGATGTATGGGTGAGCAGGTGCCGAACCGTGATCGTCTCCTCGAACTCCGGTAGCTCAGGGATGTGCTCCCGGATGTCGTCGTCGAGGCTCAGCAGCCCCCGCTCCGCCTGGAGCATGATCGCGAACGCCGTGAACTGCTTTGACGTCGAGCCGATATTGGTGCGCGTGTCGGTCTCGAAGGGGATGTCGTAGGCGAGGTTGGCCATGCCGTAGGCCCTCGAGTAGAGGGTCCGGCCGTCGCGCCAAACCTGTACCGCCGCACCCGGCGAGTCGTCACCGTCGTACGGGGACATGAGCTGATCCGTGAGCTTCTTCGCGTCCGTCTCACCGGGCCTGACGCGACCCTCCCGCAACTCGGTACTCTGCGGGGCGACATCACCTGCGAACGGGGTCCAATTCAGCGCAATCGAGGCAGCTAGGGCATAGAGTAGAAACAAGAATGCATGACGTATCATCGAAGAATCCCGGCTCGAGTACGGTTCTGGCTCGTATGTGGCGCGCTGTGGCGCGGATGTGACGCGGATCCGCCGTGTGCATGGCAACGTAGGTGCGGCCGCGAGAGTCGGACAGCCCGATTGCCGCCCACGGTTGTGGGGTCAAGGTATGCGCGTTCATTATCCTGACGTCCTCCAATCCCGGGAGTTTCAGTGAGAAGGCGCACCCTACTCGAAAAGTCGCTGGCGGCCCTGGTTGGAGGGATCATCGGTGGCGTCTTTGTGTTGGTGTTTGGCCAATTGTGGCCCATCCTGGGACTCCCCGCGTGGCCTTGGGTGATGGCCATACCCCCCGCTATCGGGGCCCTAATTGGCTATTTGCGCGGCGACAAGGGAATCAAGGGCCTGCTCATGCCGTTTCCGGGGAGGAGAAGGATGAGGTGAAGTCAGAGAGCACCGCCCAGTCCGAAGTGGGTCCCCTCCGCCGGGTTGTGCTCATGAGTGCCCGGGACGCGTTCTCCAGTCAGCCCGAAATCGACGGCCTGTGGCAGGGGCTGAACTTCACGGGTCCGCCGGACTTCGAGCTGGCCGTGGAGGAGCATGAACAGCTCGTGGAGACCCTGCACGGGTTCGGGATCGAGACGGTTTTCCTCCCGCATGCGGACGAAGGGACCCTCGACGCCATCTACGTGCGGGATGCCTCGGTGGCGACGGATCGAGGCATCATTCTGTGCAGCATGGGCAAACCGGCCCGCCGAGCCGAGCCCGCCGCTCAAGGGGCCCAGTTCAGAGCTTGGGGGATTCCGATCCTGGGAGAAATCGGCGGACTAGGTCGGCTGGAGGGCGGGGACGTCGCGTGGCTCGACGAACGTACGGTGGCGGTCGGCCGAGGTTATCGCACCAACGACGAGGGTATTCGGCAGTTTCGTGCCCTGTTGAGTGATGCCATCGACGACCTGATCGTGGTGCCGCTGCCCCACTGGCGGGGTCCGCACGACGTCTTCCACTTGATGTCCATCTTCAGTCCTCTCGATCGCGATCTGGCGCTCGTGTACTCGCCGCTGATCCCGGTTTCGTTCCGCGAAGCGTTGCTCGAGCGAGGGTTCGGGCTGGTGGAGGTTGCTGACGAAGAGTTCGAGACGATGGCCGCGAACGCTCTGGCTGTCGCTCCCCGGCAGTGCCTGCTCGTCGAGGGAAATCCCCGCACCAGGGCGCGTCTCGAGGAGGCCGGGGTTCAGGTGACCGAGTACCGGGGCGGGGAGATCAGCTTGAAGGGGGGCGGGGGCCCCACCTGCCTGACGCGGCCGCTGGAGCGCCTGCGGTAGGACGATGTCGGCGGAGTCACGGGCGGAGGCGCTTGCCGACGTATACGCCCTGGAAGCATCTTGTGGGCCATGTCCGATCCCGACTCCCGATCGAAAGGCGGCACGTGAAGCCCGTCACGCTGGGGTGCGCGATCGCGCTGATCTCCATCCTGAGTGCCGCGGGTTCCAGCGCGGCCCAATCCGACCAGGATGCAGTCATGACGCTGCCGGACACCATACCGATCTTTCCTCTCCAGGACGTCGTGCTGTTTCCGAACAGCACCGTGCCGCTTCACATCTTCGAGCCGCGATACCGCGCGATGGTGGCCGACGCACTCGAGGGCGACAGCATCATCGGCATGATCTTGCTGCAGCCGGGCCATGAAGCGGAGTACGAAGGGCGACCGCCGATCTTCGCCATCGGCTGCGCTGGGGTCATTATCGCGGTCGAAGAGTTTCCCGACGGACGGTACAACATCGTCCTGGAAGGACTCGTGAAGTTTCGGGTCCTCGGCGAGGATGCGAGTCGTTCTTACCGGCTGGCGGGGGTCGAGGCGCTGCCGGAGGTGATCGAGGCGAGCGACCGCCCGCTACTCAACCAGAGACGCCAACAACTCGAAAGAGCCCTCCTCTCCGTATCGCCCGGTGGGCAGCTGCCGTCCTTGGATCTCCCCGACGAAGAGGTGGTCGACGGTCTCTCGGCCGTTCTCCCGCTCGAGCCCGCCCAACGACAGGAGCTGCTCGAGGCGGACGGTCCGGCCGAGCGCGCGTTGAGGCTCACCAGGTATCTCACTGGAGGAGGCCGCCGTGCTGCTCTCAGTCCTCCTCTTCCTCATCCTCCTTCTGGTTCTTCGAACGGGAAAGGAGCTTCGTAAGCACCCAGCCCACAACGACCACACCGATGATCACGGGAATCCAGCCGAGGAAACGCCACAGGATCGCGCCCGCAAGCACCACTGCCCCTCCCTGAAGCCACCCGATCACCCTCGACGTGGCTTTGACTCGGGTCAGTTGCTTCTCGGTGTAGGTCCTCTCGGGGAGATTCGACGTCATCAATCCGCCACCCCTCCCAACCGTACCGGCGTCGCCCCCCCGAGGTGGATGCCGTTGAACAGGAACTTGAAGGTCGCGTGAGGTTGTGCCCGCTTTTTGATGAGCGGACCAAAGAGGAACATGCGGCCCTCGCCGAGCTTCGCCTCCAAAACCGTGGTGCCGCCGAAGAGGCGCTGCTCTCCCCACGCCCACCCGCTCAGCAGGGGTGTCTCGGAGTCGAACCACGCCACGGGCGTGACACCGCGGCTGTTCGCTTGTGGTAAGAGGCGGAAGACGGGGCTGTTGTTGAACATGATGTTCGTGTGGTCCCCAAACCCATAGGCGAGCGGGTGTGTGTTGTCGACCGCCATCTCGAGCACCGAGCTGGGCACGTAGTACGTGGCGCGCCCCAAGGGATTGTCGTCTCCGTCCGTAAGATGGTTCGTCATGGGCAGATCCGCGTGGGCCGCGATGCTTGTCGACGAGCCGATGGCCAGGAGCGTGCCCCCGGCCCGGACGTAATCGATGAGGTTCGGGACGGTCTCCTGGGCGGTTATGCTGCCGAGCATGCGCTGATATTCCTGCGGGATGTTGCCCCGGCCGCCCCCGCGCCCGCCGCCACCGAACCCCCCACCGGCTCGAGGGATCGCTCCGTCCTCGAATACCAGGACGTCGAAGTCGTCCTCGAGCCCCGTCCGGTTCAGCGTCTGAGGATAGACCACTTCGAAGGGGAACTCGTACTGCTCGAGCATCCAACGGGTCCAGCCCGACGACATCGAACCACCGTACCGGTCCCACAGGCCGACGGTGACAGGGCTGAGCTCCAGCGCCTCTACGGACGGCGTGGACGCCAGTCCGACGAAGTCCAGGCCGAGCTCGGGAGCGATCTGTGAGATCATCTCACGGCTCGTCGCCGTCGCGGGCACCCACAGCGTTCCGGCGGGCCAGCTCTGGCCAGCGGCGGTCACGGACTCCGATATCCAATAGACCTTCTGGTTCGCCGCGAGCAGTCGGTTCGTCGCGATGGCTGCGTCGATCACGGCGTGGCTGACCAGGAAGCCAGCGGCACCATCTGCATCGGTAACCACACCTGGAGGTGGTGACGAGAAGCCTTGCACCACCGCAAACGGCCCGTCGAAGCCCTCCAGAATACGATCGAACTCCACGCCCATCTGTAACGCGAGCGTGTACCCCGCGTTGTCATAGGGTGGCACCGGAGGTCCTCCGTCGTACTCGAAGTCGTTCGGATGATCCTGCGGCTCGAACATGTCGTACACATGAGGGGCATAGGCTTGGTCGCTACGCACGATGAGCGAGTTGGCTGGGTATGCCTTGCCCTCGACCGTGAAGTCCGAAGTGGCCCGGTGGATCGTGACCCCATTTTTCTCCAGCGTGTTCACGAACTTCACGGCGGTGGGGAAGTCGGGCTGGTCCGAGGGGATGATGTAGCCGCGTGGGTCCCGCATGTCGGGATCACGGAAGCGTTGGAAGCCGTCGGCTGCCAAACCGCCGCGGCCACCTCGACCCCCGGCTGCCCCGGCGGCGCGCCGTTCGGCCGCGAGCTCGGCGACCACACTCTCGACGAGTTTGGGCCGGATGGTCCACGAGTCTTCGCTCCCGCGCTGGATGGCCTCTGCCCCCATGAGGTAGCGGTTGTGGAGCAGCGTCTCCCGGTACCTCGAGGCGTAGTCCAGAATGGCGCGGTTGTTCGTGATCGAGTAATCGACGGACTGCCGGAAATGCCACTCCTGAGGTGTGATCGGAGCCGGAAGATCGTTCACGGCCAGCAGCCGGTTGGGCACGAACTGGATGCGCATGGGTGTCGGGTTACCCTGCGTCTCCGTCAGGATGCCGATCATGTTGTGGAAGTAACTGGTGGTGCGGAGGTTGCCGTTGAACCACGCCGAATAGTTGGCGCCCTGCCGCATCGTCGAGCCCGGCTTACCCTCCGCGACGAGCCTCTGATGCATGGCCGTGCCCACGGCTTGGATTCCGAGAGTCACGAGCGGATGTACGTTGTGGTTGGGCGGATCCCGGAACGGAGGCGCGAACAGCACCGTGCCGGAGGGGCCCGTCTGGTGATGGTTGTACATGATCTGGGGGTACCACTCCCGGAACATGATACGTGAGATGTTCTCCGTCTCGGGCTGCGTCACCATGTACGAGTCGCGGTTGTTGTCGTGCCCGACGTACTTCTGATAGAGACGGGGGATGCCGCCGGTGCTCCGCAGCATCGGGTCGGGCTCCCGCATGTACCAGCTCGACACCAGCTCCATTCCGTCCGGATTCGCGTGCACCAACAGGGTGACCACGTCGTCCAGGAAGCGGAGCGTCTCGGCATCGTCGAGGCTCACCATCTGATAGGCCATCTCCATGAGCTGCGCCGCGCCCAGGACCTCGGTCGCGTGTAGCCCTCCGTCGATCCACACCACGGCCTTTGCGGTCTGTGACAGCTCGCGTGCCTCTTCGTCGCTGAGATCGTTCGCGAGCGCCAAGCGCCGCGCGTTCGTCTTGTGCTGCTCGAGGTTCGCGTGGTTCGCCGCGGAGGTGATAATGGCCATGAGGTGAGGCCGGCCTTCGGCGGTATAACCGATGGTGTCCAGCACCATACGCGGTGACTCCGAGGCGAGCTTTTGCCAGTACGCCGTCAGCTCCGTGTACGTCGCCAGCCAATAGTCGTCACCGATGTTGTGGCCGAACTGGGCCATGGGTGTGGTGACGTTCTGAGCGTGGAGGGCCGTCCCCGTCACTACCAGGAGGCCGGCGCACAGACCCGCGCACAGAAATGTCCGAATGGAGGTGTACGAACGCTTTATCATGATCAGTCCCTTGATGGTGGTAGCATCTTGAGTGTTCCCTCTCCGTCCGGTCCGGTCCCGTCCGTGCAAACACCCTCGAAGCTCCCGTTTTCTTTCCGAAGAAGCGTACAATCGAGTCGGATATCCGGTGCCCACCAGAAGGTCAGCTCATCTCCGTCGAGCTTCACCTCACGGAACACCATGGGTGGCTCCACCAGGGGCGCACTCATGACGATAGAAAGGGCGCCGTCGGTCTCACCGACCTCGAAGGTGACGGTGACATCGCCGCCTGGGGGCGGAGTCATCGTGCCCGTCCACGTGCCGTGCTCCAACTCCTGAGCACCCACGGGGATCGTGACCAACATGGCGAGCAGAGTCATTATTCCGAGTCCTGCCGTGCTTTTCATTCCATCGCTCCCGTCGGGTGAAGAGTGATTCTCGCGCGTGAGGTTCCATGGAGCAAGCACCCCACCGCCGGCGCCGGCGGTGGGCCGGAGACGTGGAAGGCGCCGCCGCGGCCCCGCTCGAGATCACCGCGGCAGATCGATAGCCGGATTCCGCTCGAAGAAGCCCGATGGGACGAGGTTGAACCCGTGAAGCTCCAAGGGCAGGATCGGCCAATCCTCGGGACGGGCCACGTGATGGAAGCCGGTCGTGTACCAAAGCACGATATCCGTGTTCTCGATGTTCCGATTGGCCGCGGTCCACTCAGGAAGTCCCTGACCCGCGGCACTGTTGGTGGGGTAGTCACCGGCCGCGAAGAGCTCCCGTGGGTTCATGGGGGTGGCCCAGAGCGTGTGTTCGGTGAACCCGGCGCGCTGCTGTAGGTAGTCGTCCGGGCTCAACAGGCTCATGATGCCGTGTCCCTCGATCGCGTAGCCGCTGGGGTAGCCGGTGGGACCGATCCGAGATGGGTTCACCACCCGCCACTGCTCCGGAGCGGTCAGGGAGGAGGTGCGCTGGGCGTCTTTTTCGCGCTTCGCCACCTCGGTTTCGACCCGCCAGACGCTGCGCCGGGGGTTGTCGTCGCCTAGGCGCTCGGTGACGAGGCGCTCCACGACCAGGCTGTTGTCCTGCCCGTCGATGTCGAAGTCGAACCTGAAGTTGAATATGTGGCTGTGGTTCACGGCCACCAGGTGGGGCGCCACGAACCGCCCGTACCGATCGTCGGGGTCACCCGGGTCCTCGGCGGCGCTCCTGGCTTCCACGGACTTCATCTGGTCGATTCCGGTAGCCGCCAGGTTCACGCGGATCACGCCGGACTGCATGAACACCCAGTCGAACAGGTAGTCGTAGTTTCCGGCTCCCATGATCATGCGCAGGACCAGGTCCCGGCTGGCGCGGCTCTCCACCACACCGCCGCTGCGGCTGTGGCGCCATGCCGGCTCGGCTCCGATCCGTTCGTACAGGCAGGCCACCCGCTGCCGCAGCCTCGGCGAACCACTGGGCTGCACGACCCACGTGTCGAAGAAGGTGGCGTGGGCCGGACAGTCCCGTCCGGGCTCCAAGGTGCTCGCCACGCCTCCGAAGCTCGACGGATACGTGCCGAGGTCGAAGTAGGCCTGGTGATTCCAGGGCTCGGAGGGGTCCTGGTACGGGACGAACAGCTCGGACAGGGACGCCTGGTAGAGCACCGACCGGAACTCTGATCCGTCCTGATGGCCCACCTGGGAAAGCACGAGGCCCCGGCGCTGGTCCACCCGGAAGTGGAAGCGCCAGCCCTCCCAGCTGACCTGGTGGCCGTCGAGCTCGTAGCCGGGTCCCTCGGGCTGGGAGAGTATGAGAGGAGGTAAGGGCTTGCGGGTCGGTCCCACCGCCTCGGGGTGGTGTTCTCCGATGGAGGGCGGGGTGGCGCCGGTCGGGCCGTCATCGATTACCCGGAGCACGTCGCCGCTCTTCTGGTCCACGATGGCGACGAGGTTCTCGATGGGAACACCCAGGCCGGAAACCCGTCCGATCTGGTTCGTGCACCGGACCCGGCCCACCCTGCGGCCGCGCTCTTCTTCGGTGTCGAAGTAGGCGTCGGAGCCGACGCTGCACTGCACCTTGTCCAGATCCGTGATTCCCCGAGCCTCGAAGGCGGCCACCATGTCCGGATGCCGCTTGGCCGCACTACTTCGGTCCATCGGCCCCCGCATGTACTGGCGGTCGGTGACTTCGCGGAACTCGAGGACGGTGCGGTTGGCCACATCCACCACGGCCTCGTAGCCCGTCTGGGACTGGACCAGATGGACCCGGGCCTGCCTGCCGAACGGCTGGCCGGGTCGCCAAGCCAGAACCTCGGCCTTGGACGGCTCGTTCAGGCCGGCATACAGGAACTCGACGTCCTCCTCGACCTCGTCGTGGGCGCGGAGGGTCTCATAGAGTGCCCAGTGCTCTGCCGCGGTGAGCTCGTCGAGCGGGTGGGTGGGTTCCTGGGCGAGGGCGGGAAGGGGCAGGACGAGGAGCAGCAGAAGGGCCGAGCGTCGCATTAGAACCTCCAATATGGATCGGAACTCAAAAAGCACTCTGGGGCCGGAGGACAAGGTAGGGCGGGCAGTGGTGGCCGAGCCAGGGGGAGGTCGCGCGATGGGCTGGACGGGGGCGGTAGTCATCGAAGTGCGGAGGGGTTTTATCCCTCGAATGCTGGCGTGAGGCCGCAAGTTGACTCGTTTGGCCCTGCGCCTCACGTTATTCCGACCCGTCAAGGCTGTTGGTTACCCATCCTCAGGAGGGACTCATGCGAGGGATTCAAGGTTCTCTCCTGCTCACGCTCCTCCTCGGTATCGCCGGAATCCCGGCCCTCGCTGCTCAGACAGCCGAAGCCGACACTGAAACGGCCGCAAAAGCGGCGCTCGAGGCGTTCATCGGTGCTTGGAACACGGCCGACAATGCCGAGCTTCGCAAGACGATGAACTTTCCGTTCACGAGCCTCTTCCCGGGGGGCGCGATCGTCGCTCGGAACCCCGAGGACTTCTCCACCGACTACGCCACCATGCGGCAGCGCAACGATTGGACGCGCAGCGCCTTCGACTTCGAGACCCTGCAGATTCTCGCCTCGTCGGACGACAAGGTGCACGCCGCGATCGACTTTCGTCGCTTCAACAGCGAGGACGAGCCTTACATGCAGGGCCGCGTGTTCTACATCATCACCAGGCGGGACGGGCACTGGGGTCTACAGATGCGCACCGCCTTCGCCAACTCGTTGGCCGCGGAGGCCGCCGACGGCATGGAAGCTCTCGAAGGCGCCCGCCAGACAGTTCTCGACTTCTTCACGGCCTTCAACGCCGGCGATGTCGACGGCGTGACTGAGCCACTCAACTATCCGCACGTCTTCGTGGTAGGTGCCGGTGTCAGCGTGGCGGCCGATGCGAGCGCCGCCTCGGTACGGCCGAGCTTCGAGGGCATGCGGGAAGCCCAGGGCTGGTACATGAGCTCTATCGACTCGCTCGAGGCCAGCTATATCTCTCGGAACAAGGTCCACCTGGACCTCGTCTTCAGCCGCTGGTACCCGGATGGCACCCGCTACATGACCGTGCCGGCGCTCTGGATCTTGACCCGCGTCGGCGACCACTGGGGCATTCAGCTGCGCTCTTTGATGCCGGCGACGCTCGGCGACCTCGTTCCATCGCTCACGCGGTGAGTTGGGTTCGGGGCTTTATCCTGCTCTCAGCCGCTTTCGTCGCGGTAACCGTGCCACTAGCGGCAGCCGCACGACTTGCGACCATCCCAGCCACACCGCTTGCGGCCACCCCAGCCGCACCA
>JADFMD010000178.1 GCA_022564055.1 Gemmatimonadota bacterium | reverse complement strand
TGGGTTCGGGTAGATCGCCAAGAGTATGATAGAGAGCGATTTCAAGGGCTCGGAAGGTCCGAAAGCCGTACGCTTTTCTGGTAGTCAGTTTCAGCTTGTTGTTTAGGCCCTCTACGGCAGCCGCTGAGATCGTGCCGCGAGCGCGGAACCAGTTGAGTAGAAGCTCTCGGTGACGGCGTAACATGCGGGCGACGCGCTTCATGGGAACGAGCCTGGATCGCATCGCTCGGGTGCACCACCGATCGAGGAACTTGCCTGCCCAGGCGGGTGAGACGTAGTTCCAGAAGCCCTGGAAGTCTTCCTTCAAGAGGTACGCCCGCACGGCCTTGAGGTTGTACTTCAGGAGCTCGGCGAGCTTCACTTCCTGGCTTTCGGTGAGATTCTCCGGGCGCTTCAGCAGGGAGTAGCGCATGCCCTTGAGGACGGGTACGTAGCCGTCGGCCTGGAGGCGCTTGACCTCTTGGGCGCGGACCTGGTCGATGGCCTTGCTCATGTGGGCCATGATATGGAAGCGGTCGAGCACATGGATGGCCCCGGACGCCTTTCGGGCGATGACTTTCAGGTACGGTTTCCACAGGTCGCTGCAGACGAAGCGAATACGGGCGCTACGCTCGCGACCGAAGGCGCGGAAGAACTTGAGCAGCGTCTTGGCCCTGCGGTTCTGGCCCACCCAGAGCAGGCGCCGGGCGCGCTGGTCGATCTGGTAGACGACCGTGAGGAACTTATAGCCCTTGTGCCACAACACTTCGTCGACCCCGATCGCCTGCACACCCTCGAGGTCGCGATGCTCCAGACCCCACGTCACAGCCATCTCGACCGAGCGAAACACCCGGTCCCAGGAGGTCTGGAACGCTTCGGCCACCGCCGACCAGCTCAGCCTCTTCGCCCAGCCGGCGAGGAATCCGGAGCCTTCCTCCCGCACGGTCACAAGTGGTCTCACGGGCACAGAACGCCTATAGATTACCCATCCCCATCCCCAGCCCTCGCCCTCCAGGAGACTGCCTTTTTGCTACGGATCCGAGCGAGTCCGCCCTTGGCGATGTTGCTAGCGCTGCCTTTGGCGGAGCTATCGGGGCAGGAGGACATCGGGACACCCGCCGCCGAGGTCTCCGGAGTGTCGGTCTTCATGTCTGGCGCCTTCCATCGCTTGACCGGAGCGGGTGCAGCCGGATTCGAGGCGAGGCCCTTCTGGAGCGCCGGCTTGATCGGTAGAGCCGGCCCGGGCTCGCTGTTTGGCCAGGTTGACATAAGTTCCTTCGTGCCGGAGGAGCCGGATCGCGCGGGGTACGCGGTGCTCGCGGTCTTCGGAGGCTTTTTGATCGACCTCCGGCTACCCGGAGCGACCACCCTGGCGATCGGACCCACGGCGGGGATGTTGCGTATAAGCGGTCCTCACCTCGCGGGCCCTACGGAAGACGAGATCGTGATGGGTGGCCGCGCCGAACTCAGGCTACCGCGCTGGCGTGGCTGGGAGTTGGCGATCGTCGGTGACGCGCAGCGGGTCGCGTACCGGGAACCGGTCGACCTCGATCGGCTCGGCATTCGGCTCGGACGAGCGCTTCCAATACCGGTGGCCGTGGTCGGTCATCTCATTGGCGCCGGCGCGGCCAAACCCTCGACCGAGCCCATCGTGAGTGCTCGCACGGCCGCCACGTCTGGATTCTCACTTCCCGATCGAACGCTGACACGGGAGACGCTCAGCCGATCGGGCGTCATCCGGTTCCAGGATCTCGGAACGCTTCTCGGCGGCTGGTCGATGTCCTCGCCAAACGGGGTGGAGAGCAGCATGGTCGCGCCGGGCGGTCTCCCCCGCGGGACTGAAGACTGGCGCGTCTTTGTCGACAACGTCGAGTACCCGCTGGAGATCTTGGGCACACGGAGTCTCACACGACTCCCCATGTCCATCGCACACGTGGACTCAGTGCAGGTCTTCGACGGGCCGGGTGTTGTTGGGGGGAGGATCGTAACGGGCGGCGCCCTGCACTTTTTCACGAACGCGCCGTCAGAACCTCGCATCGCGGTTCAGGTCTCCGGCTGGAACGGAGCCGGGGATCCCGGGCTCCAGGTGCCCGCAACCAACCTAGACAGGTTGGGCGGCACCCACGCCGGAACCATCGGCTACGGAACGGATTCCGGAGGGGTCGCGTTCGAGGCGTCCACGGGGGGTCTCTTTCTGACGGACCCTCCGATCAACAGACGGGTCAGGAGCCTCTCTCCCGAAGGGCTTCCCGGGGGCTCCCACACGACGCTCGAGCGCTACGGCGTGGCCGGCCATCTGTACTCGAGCGGCGGAAGCCACAGCGCGAGACTAGCCTCGGTCGGCGGGCGTGACTTCGTGTTCGTCGACCCCCTCGGGGGCGAACGACTCGCTGAGAACCGCGTGCGGTGGGGCTCGGTCAGTGGCGGTTGGCGCCTCAGCGACCGGTCCGGTCCCCAACTGACCTACCGAAGCGGGTTCACGCGCCGCAGCTTGCTCGCGCTTCCTTCGGTCACGGGCACGGGTCTAGGCTTCGAAGAGGACGTGCTCGACATCGGGGCGACCCTGCTGGTCGACCGATGGAGCGTCACGCTGGACACGCGACAGATCCGCGCGCGAAGCACCCGCTTTAAGATCACCGATCCGAGCACCGGTTGGGCCCGAGTGAATGTCGGCCGCTTTGGCGCCGGTTGGTCGGCCCTGGTGTCGGGTGGCCAGCAGGCTGGCGAAGCCTCCTTTGAGGGCCTCGCCACGTGGCGACGGACCCTCTCGCGGACGATGACCGCTCAGGCCTCTTTTCTCGTGGGGTGGGGCTCAGGCGAGTCCCTCGGATCCCTTTGGTTCTGGTACCGGCGCGGCTACGGGCTCCTGGGGGCGGAGGGTATCACTGTGAGCGAAGCGGAAAAGCCGAGGGCAGCGTTTCGGCTCAGCTCCAACGTCCGCCTTCGACACCGCGACGAACAAGGCACCCGCCGAGCCGAATTTGGGATCCGAATTCGTCGGGGACCGCCGGTCCAGTTGGCTTTGCACCGAATTGACGTGCGGGACGGCCGCCCCATCCCTCGTGACTCTCTGACGCTGGTCTCCAACGTTTACGGGGGGCGAGCTTCGTCGTGGCTGGACGCCTCGAAACGGTGGGACATGATCACGGTTGGGGCACGGCTCGACAGAGAACTTGGCGTATGGGGAGACGCCCTCTGGGTGGAGGGGTGGCGGGAGGTGCCCGCCTCACAAACACGCCTCAGCGTGGACGTGAGGCCTGCACCCGACATCGACGTGGGTATGACCCTTCGATATCAGAGCGAGACCTCTTGGTCGACGTGGAACGTCCCGGGGTCCGAAGTGAGCGGGACCGTTCCCGGCGGCATCGAGCTCGATGTCTCTGGGCGGAAGACTCTATGGGCTGGTCGGCTCGCGGCGTCGATGCGGATCGAGGACATCCTCGACCGGGACCAGCCAAGCCACCCGTTCGGCCATAGCCCGGGGTTGCGGCTCAATCTCGGCGTGACGCTGGCATTGGATTAGCGCGGGACGCGGGCCCGACGCCACATATCTGCAACCCAGCAACCCACGATAGGTGTCTAGTCCTGAGAGCCCGGCCGTGCTCAGAGCAGGAAAGCTGCATCGTGCCTTCACAGCAACACCAACGGCAGCCCCAGCGCGAACAGCGCGCTCACGATGATGACGCTCACGAAGCCCATCGAGCGGAAGGGCTGCTTCTCAACGTCTGTGACGCGGAGTAGGAAGCCGACTCCGTTGTTCATGCGGAGTAGGATACGGGATAGGTAGACCGAGGCCGCGTAGAGCCACAGCCAAACTGAAGTGAAGAATGCCGAGTAAAAGAACACGGACAGGACGTTTATCTCGACAGGGAGTCCGTCCATCATCGTGATCGTGTTGCCTTGGAACGTGAGCATCTCCATGAGCAGCCGACCCAAGGACTCGTATTCCACGCCCATCACGGTGGCTACGCCCGCGACTGCGGAAGCTGAGAGCGCTGCTGTGAGGACTAGATCAACTCCGACCCAAATAAGGACCCGACCCCGCTTCATCAGCCCGATCAACCATCGGGTTTCTAGGAGCGAGACGTAGTCCGGTAGAACGTTGTACAGGGCGCTCAGCGTGTACGATTGGATCACGAACATCAAAAAGAAAACCGACGCCTCGATACCTTCGATTTCCCAAGCCGCGAGCGCGGTCAGAATCTCTTCGCTCTTGAACGCGGCGTAGCACATCGCGACGACGCTCACGGAGAGAACCGATGCAGATGCTCCCATGAGGAAGCATCTCAGGGAGAGGTGCCGCCTTCCAAAAAGGTGGTCGAACAGCCCTGCGAACTGGTCAGGGATCGCGCTAATGCTTACCGTCGGATCAGTTCCGCTTAGCCAGTCGATAGACTGTTGGCGTGCGCTCGAAGAGATCGCTGTCTCGACCTTCTCGAAGACGAACCACAGCCCGCCCGTCGTCGCTGCCCAGGCGAGCAGGTAGAACTCAAGCCCAGAATCGGCGGTCAAACCACCTACCACGAACTCGACCAGCCCAATCACGATCACAAGCCCCGCAGCGATCCTGGGCCAATACTTCGTGACGGCGGTGTAGAGCTTGCCGGAGGGTTGCTCGGTCATGCCGCAGGATGTGCGCGAGAGGAGGAGGGGGCAAGCAGGGCTAGTAGCCGGCCAGGGTGAATCTCCTGGGATGCGACTCCCGCCAAAACTCCCGCGACGCCCGATCCGCTTGCCCCTCACCGCAAGCCTCGCCCGCTGATCGTCGGTGAACCGGCGACCTACGATGGCGTATCGCCTCAGACGATCCCTAGGAAACCATCCTCCAAGTGAAAGC
>JADFMD010000007.1 GCA_022564055.1 Gemmatimonadota bacterium | reverse complement strand
GCCGCATTGGCGGGCCATGGTTCTTCGCCTCGGCTCGAACCGACGGTTCGAACCCGGGCGGCGGCAACACGAGGGACTACCTTCATGAGAGGCGCCGCCCGGATTCGAACCGGGGAATAAAGGCTTTGCAGGCCTCTGCCTTACCGCTTGGCTACGGCGCCTGAAAAAAGAGGGGCTGCACGTCCTGAGTGACGGGCCCACCCCCCTTCAAAGCGGGAAACCGGACTCGAACCGGCGACCCCCACCTTGGCAAGGTGGTGCTCTACCAACTGAGCTATTCCCGCAAGAAAAAGGGTGTCTCGGATCCCTACCCAAACCTACGCGAAACGTTTCCGAAACACCCCTCATTTGTGCGCTGGAACCTAGAAAGGGCCCATGAATTGTCAAGTTCCCTCGGCCTCTTTTCCCCATTATGTTCCCCGGCCACGACCTCCGTCCTGGCCAGGGGTGGAGCTACACGTAATGCCGAAGAAATCGATCGTAGAATGAAGGTGAGGACCATAAAACAGCTCGCATTTCTCGCCTTGTTCATCGCGCCTCTGGGCCTGGGGGGACAGGAATTTTCGGACCCTCTTCTCGCGGCCGGAAAATTACGGATCGAGATCAGCTCCCTCTTCCATTTCGCGGACCAGCGCTTCGGCCGGCGCATGGAAGGTGGAGCGATCATCGAGGAGGACGAGCCGCTCGGGTTCGACTTCTCGGACACGGCGGTCGGCTCACGGCTCTTCCCAGCGCTCGAGGATCTGGAGTCCGACCTGGCAACCGCCGTGGGTGCCGCCGTCACGCCGCTGGTACTCGGGCGAACTCGGGCGGTTTTGACGAAGGACGCGGTCTGGCTCCCGATCCGTCTGGACGTGGGGGTGTTCGACTGGCTCACCGTTGGGACCACGGTTCCGTTCTCGCGACGCCGTGCGGAGTTCGCAACGTCGTTTCAAACGGACGGAGCCAACGTGGGAAGCCTGCCGGCCACCGCCGGCGACTTCCTCGGATCCGTATCAGCGGCCAACAACGCTCTTTCGGTGATCGTCACGACGTTGTGCACTTCGAATCCGTCGAGTCCGGAGTGCTCCCAGGCCTCGGTCCTTTTGGCGGAGGGGCAAGCGTTCCATGGGGCGCTGACAGACGGAGCGGATTACGGCCTTTTCCCGCTCGAGGGCTCGGTTACGGGGGACGCTCTCCAATCCCGCACGACGAGCCTCCTGAACGCCTATCAGGCGGTCGGCGTCCCGTCTTTTCCGACGGCCATCCCGTTGGCCACCGAATTGCTCAGCGAGGCAACTTACCTGGACCTGGTGACGAATCCCGCTCTGTTGGGCGTTGGGGGCGATTCCCTCAAGACGTGGAGGAGCCCTTGGGAGCTAGGGGACGTGGAGATCCACGCCTACGCCCGCCTGTGGGGGATCGGCCTGGAGACCGATCCGAACGAGCCGCGGCCGGCAATACGCTTGGAGATCGGCGCCGGCGCACTCATTCGAATCGGCACGGGCCGAACGGACTCTCCGCGTAACTTCATCGACACGGGAAGCGGTGACGGCCAGTACGACTTCGAGCTGAGCGGGTTCGGAACGTTGAGCGTCGGAAGACGCGTGGGCGTCGTGGCAGAGGTTCGGTATGGGATTCAGCGACCGGTGGACGTCCTCAGACGAATCAAGGCTCCCGACCGGATTTTTGCCCCGCTCGATCCAGCGGAGCAGGTGGTTCGGTGGAACCCCGGTGATTACATGCAAATTCGGGTGTCTCCGCGGTTCTACCTGACGGAGGAGGTCGCCGTCGCCTTCGATCTTCGGTACTTCAGGAAGAAATCGGATCGGTACAGTTCGGTCGGAGGTGCGGTGGGGCCCGATCCCACGGTACTGGAGCTGGAGACCAAAGAGCGGTCACTCGGGGTGGGCGTTGGAGTTGTTTTCTCTACGGTGCAAAGCGGCCTGGGCCGCCCCCTGGAGGTTCGCTTTCTGGTTCAGGAAGCGGTGTCGGGGAGCGGAGGCGCGACACCCAAGACCTGGCGCCTCGAGGTCGGGCTTCGCCTTTTTTGGGGTCTCTGGGGTCAGGACCAGGCGGAGGGGCGAGAAAACTAGTCGCCGGCTGCCAGCAACTCCCTGGCGTGGTCCTGCGAGGTCTCGGATTCGGGGTCGCCACCCAGCATCCGTGCGATCTCTCGCACCCGCGCCTCACCCGTGAGTCCTTTGACATCCGCCGCAGCGAGCCCCTCTCCGTCACTCTTCTCGACGAGCAAATGATTGCGGGCTCGTGAGGCGAGTTGCGGAAGGTGGGTCACGACGAACACCTGATGGTAACGCGCCACGTCTTTCAACTTGGCCGCAACCAACGAAGCCACCTGCCCTCCGATTCCGGCGTCGATTTCATCGAAAACCATCGTGGGCACCTCATCGACCTGCGCAAGAATCGCCTTCAGGGCGAGCATGATCCTCGACAATTCGCCACCGCTGGCCACTCGCGCCAGCGCGGTGGGAGGAAAGCCCGCATTGACCGAGACCAAGAACTCCACGCTCTCGGCTCCATGGGATCGCACCTCGGCAAAAGTCTCCAGTTTAACCTTGAAGGTCCCGGCCGGCAGGCCGAGCTCGGGCAGCAGCGCCTCTACCTCCTGTTCGAGCCGGGTTGCGGCCTCTTGCCTCTTCTTGCTCAGGCTGTCCGCAGCGGAGGCCAGGCTGCCTCGCACGCGTTCGACGTCGGCGGCGAGCGTATCCTCGTCCCAGCGCCCGTCCTCGAGCTCGTCCAGCTCGGCGCGAACGCGGTCCCGCGCCTCGATAACGTCATCTGACGTCGGACCGTACTTTCTCTTGAGGGAGTGAAGCAGGTCGAGGCGCGTTCGAACTTCCTCGAGTCGCCCGGGATCATGGCACACGGTGCCCACATAGTCGCCGAGTTCACGGCCGACTTCCGCCAGCGTGTGATACACCTCCTGGAGCTCCTTGTGGGGTCCCGCCAGGGACGAATCCCAATCTTTTAGCCGAGCAAGGGCCTGGGCCAGACCGGAAATCCTTTCGGTAATCGCGCCCTCGGCCGAGTATAGCTCACCATGGATCCTCGTGGCCTCGCCGAGTAACTCCTCAGAGTTCTCGAGGCGTCCACTTTCTTCCGCCAACGCCTCGTCTTCGCCCGGCTGTACGTTCGCCTCATCGAGCTCACCGATTTGGAAGCGAAGGAAATCGACGCGGCTCGCGAGTTCGCGGCGGTGCTGCCGAAGCTCCTTCAACTGGGCTTCCAACCCTGAAAGGGCTCGGAACTCTTCGGCCACCACGGACGCATCTTTTTCAGCTTCGCCAAATGCGTCCAAGATGCTCCGCTGGGTGTCCTTCTTCAGCAGGTTCTGGTGTTCGTGCTGCCCGTGCAGATCTACCAGTGAACGTCCCACCTCTCCCACCGTCCGGGCCGTGGTGGGGGACTCGTTGATCCAGGCGCGATTCCGGCCCGCCGAAGCCACCTCCCGCCTGAGGATCAACAGGCCGTCCTCGGCCTCGATCCCCAAGTCGTTCAGCTGAGCTTTGAGCTTCGGATAATCCGAAACGTCGAACACCGCCTCTACCATCGCCCGCTTCGCGCCGGTCCGCACCCTATCGCTTGACGCGCGCTCGCCCAACAGAAGAGAAAGAGCTCCGACGATGATGGATTTCCCCGCGCCGGTCTCCCCGGAAAGAACGCTCAGTCCGGGTCCCAGCTCAAGCGTAAGATCATGGATGACCGCGTAGTCGCGAATGCGCAGCTCGATGAGCATCAGGGGTACCGTCTACCCGGCCGGGCGCGCCGCCCAGTTGAGCTTCCGCTGCAGCGTCCCGAAAAAATTCTGGCCGGCAAACCGAACCAGCGGAATCTCGATTTTGGAACGCCCGATTCGGATCTCCGCACCGGTCTCGAATTCGTGCGCGACCTGCCCATCCGCCGTGACCACCAAGTCCTTGGTCCGTTCGATCGGACTCACGGCAACACGTTGGGTCGCCGGAATTACCAGCGGTCGCATAGCCAGCGTGTGTGGACAGATGGGCGTAACGATCAAGCAGTCGACCAAGGGTACGACGATAGGGCCGCCCGCCGAAAGCGAATAAGCGGTCGACCCGGTGGGCGTGGCCACGATCAGTCCGTCCCCTGAGAAGCTGCCCATGTCCTGCCACGCTCCGTCCTCCCCGTCTTCCCCATTATTCGCTCCGTCCGCCCCTCTCGTAGCTTCCGTTGCGCTGTCTTGGACACGAAGGTCCAACCGAGTCACCCGAGCGACCCCCCGTTTATGAATCACGAAGTCGTTCCAGGCAAAAAGCAGCTCCCCCCGCGAACCGTCGGCTTGAATGATGCGAGCCTCCAGGGTGGAGCGGCGATCGAGCACGTAGTCGCCCTTCAACACCAACGCCAGGTGCCCCTCGAGCTCCGCCTGCGGAAGAGCCGTGAGGAAACCGAGGTGCCCGAGATTCACGCCGAGAACAGGGATGTCCCGTCCGGCGACGGATCGACCGGCCCGGAGCAATGTGCCGTCACCGCCCAAGGCGATCAGGAGATCGACCGGGTCTGCATCGAGATCCATGCGCCCGGCGCTTTCGGGCGCCCACTCCCTGAGATGCTCCTCCAAGGAGAGAGCGAGCTCATTCTCCTCGGCGAAGCGGGCCAACCGCTCGACGCACCCGGGCACATGCTCGTGTTCCGGGCGTCCCACGACGCCGATACGCCGCAGCCGAGCGCCCTTACTGACCGCGGCCCCGCTGCCGGCGGCTGCGGTCCGCCCGCTCACGCCGACTCCTCCGCCGCCGCGACCGCATCCCCCATCATTCTGCGCGCTTCCGTGGCGATTCCTTCGGGGTCGAGCCCGAGATCGCGCAGGAGCACGTCACGTGGCCCGTGCTCGATGAACCGGTCGGGAAGCCCCAGACACCGCACCTCGATCGAAGGCCCCGACGCGAGTGCCGCCAGCTCCCGAGCCATATAGGCCCCGAAACCGTTGGTTACGGCTCCTTCTTCGATCGTGATCACGCGCAGATGCCGCTCCGCCACATCTCTCAGGACGTCGCGATCATACGGCTTCAGAAAACGGCAGTTCACCACCTCGGCCTGAACCCCGCGTGACGCCAACGCCTCGGCGGCCGCGGAGGCGGCACCCACCATCGTTCCGGTCGCAAGGAACGCCAGGTCAGAGCCCCGCCGAAGGATTTCCCACGTCCCGTAGGCGACGTCCGGGATTTCGCTCACGTGAGGGACGGCCTCGGGCACAGCGTCTCTCGGCCAGCGTACGGAGAACGGGCCGTCTTCGTGTTGGATGCCGAGCCGCACGAGCGCCATCATCTCGGCTCCGTCCTTGGGGGCGGTCACGGTCATGCCCGGCACGAGCAGCATATAGGAGATGTCGAAGGCACCGTGGTGCGTGGGCCCATCGGGACCCGCGATTCCAGCTCGATCCATACAAAAAACGACCGGTAGATCCTGGAGCGCGACATCGTGAAGGATGCCGTCGAAGGCCCTTTGAAGAAACGTGGAGTAAATGCAAACGAGGGGCCGAACGCCTCCGACCGCGGCCATTCCGGCGGCCGCGGTGACGGCGTGGGCCTCGGCGATACCCACGTCGAAAAACCGGTCCGGGAAGGCGTCGCCGAACATGTCGGTGCTGGTTCCGTCCGGCATTCCTGCCGTGAAGGCTACGATGCGGGAATCGAGTTCACCCAGCTCCTTGAGTCCCTTGCCGAAAACTTTCTGGTACCGAGGCAGGCCCCCACCACCCTTCTTGGCTTCCCCACTGATCTTGTCGAATGGCGAGGCCGCGTGCCACTTGTACGCGTTCTCCTCGGCAAGGGAAAAGCCCTTGCCCTTCTGGGTGATCACATGGACCAGCATCGGACCATCGAGACGGCGGACCCTGCCTAGCGTGTCCACCAACGAGTCGAGGTCGTGGCCATCGACCGGACCGATGTACCGGAACCCGAGCTCCTCGAAGAGCATTCCGGGAACGAAGAGGCCCTTCACGCTCTCTTCCGTACGGCTCACAACCCGCCTCATGATGCCCTTCTCGCCACCCGGACCCTTCGAGAGCAACTCCTTCACCTCATCTCGGATCCGGTTGTAAACCGGGTGCGTCATCACACCGGTCAGATACTTGTTCATGGCCCCCACGTTGGGCGCGATCGAATGGTCGTTGTCGTTGAGGATGACGATCAGGTTCCGTTCGGTGTGTCCCGCGTTGTTGAGCGCCTCGTAAGCTAGGCCGGATCCCATCGCCCCGTCTCCGATGATCGCCACCACGCTATAGTCGTCACCGTTCAGGTCGCGGGCGATCGCCGTGCCGAGCGCCGCAGAAATCGAAGTGGCCGCGTGGCCGGCGCCAAATTGATCGTATTCCGACTCGTCGCGGCGGAGGAAAGGCGCCAACCCGTCCTTCTGCCGGATCGTCGTAAGTCGTTGGTTTCGACCCGTGAGGATCTTGTGGATGTAGCCCTGGTGACCGGTGTCCCAGATGAGCTTATCGCGTGGCGTCTCAAAGACGTAATGGAGCGCCACGGTAAGTTCGACGACTCCTAGGCTGGCCCCGAAGTGGCCGCCGACCTTGGAGATCACGTCGACGTGGCGTTCCCGGGCCGCCACGACCAACTCGTGCAGCTCTTCCCTAGACAGGGCTCGGACATCTTCAGGTCCGTCAATTTGGTCCAAAATCGACACGGGCCTACTCCTAACTGCGTTTTTCACCAGACCTTAACATAGCTTGGAAAGGAACGTGCCCAAACGCCCGATCCCAAACATTCTCGTCTACTTCCTGCGCTCCACTACGTAGGAGGCGAGCGCGATCAACGCCGGAGCGTCGAGCCCCGCACCTCGAAGCGCCTCTGTCGCCTCCTCGGCGTGTACCCGAGCCCGCTTCATCGCCTCCTCCAGGCCGTACAACGACACGTAGGTGCTCTTGCCGAGCAAGTCGTCGCTCGGGTGTTTTCCCAAATCTGCCGCCACCTCGGTGGCGTCCAGAATGTCGTCAGTCACTTGAAATGCAAGTCCGATGCCACAGCCGAAGCTCTCGAGCCCGTCGAGGGTCGTGTCGGACGCGCCCGCCGCGATCCCGCCGATGACCAGGGAAGCGGTGAGCAGAGCACCCGTCTTCATGTGGTGAAGACGATCGAGGTCGGTGGAGTCGAGGCCTCGGCCCTCAGCCAGCAGATCGAGTGCCTGCCCACCGACCATTCCACCCGCTCCTGCGGCTCGATTCAGCCGGCTCACGATTCTCCGGGAAACCGCGTCGCCCGCACCCAGGGCGTTCGACGCACGAAGAGCCCAGAGGGAGGCCGCGGGAATCAGCGCAAGCCCGGCTCGAGCCGTCGCCTCCTCCCCAAAAAGCGTGTGCGGCGTCGGCTGGCCTCTTCGAAGATCGGCGTCGTCCATACAAGGGAGGTCGTCGTGCATGAGAGAATACGCGTGAATCAACTCGATCGCCGCGCCGAGGTCGTATACCGCGGGGCCCGTGCTACCACCGCACGCTCGGTACGCGACCACACACAGAACGGGGCGAAGGCGTTTCCCACCGCTGAGCACCGCATGGCGGGCTGGCTGGAAAAGCTCGTCGGGGAGCTCGTCGCCCAGCCACTCGCAGGCACGCGCGAGCGCCCGCTCCACCTCCGCCCTTTCGTCGCGGAGAAGCGCCTCGAGGTCGATGGCGGGCCGCCGCCGCCTGGCGGTCACTCCGGAGCTTCTTCCAACGGCCGCAGATTCGAATCCTCTTCCGGGCCGAGAAGCTCTTCCACCTTCAGTTCGGCGACACGCAGCGTCGCCTCGGCTCCGCGCACGTGCTCGACGCCCTCCTCAAACAATCCGAGGGCCGCGTCCATGTCGAGATCCGCGGCCTCGAGGGATCGCACGATCTCTTCGAGGCGTTTCAGCCGCTCCTCGAGAGATGGGGCGTTTTCGGGAGCGTCCTTCCTTCCGGCATCGGTCATGTCATCTCCCAAGGCGTCAGCCTCATCACTTTTTTTCTTGGCCGTCACGATCCACCCTGCACTTCACACGGCACCGTTCCATCCGAGACCCGGAGGGCGAAGTGATCGCCTTCTGCAAATGCTCCGACCGTCCGCAGGATTCTTCCCTCGGCGTCCTGAGGGAGGGCATACCCACGGCGAAGGGTCGCCAGAGGCGAAAGCACGTCCATCTTGCCAGCGACCTCGGATAGGCGAGCCCTCTTGAGTGTCGCCAACCCCCGCATCGCCGCCTCCATGCGGTCCCCCACCCGATCCACCAACTCGCGCCTTGGCCGCACCAAGCCCACGCCAGATTGCCGGAGCTGGCTCCGATGCAAGCCGAGCACCTCCCGGCGGCGTGAGGCGATGGCTCGCAGGGCCCCGCTCATGCGGGTGCGGGAGATCTCCAGCGCCTCGCCCAACCCTTCGCCGTCCTTCACAGCGGTCTCGGCACCGGCAGACGGAGTGGGAGCCCGGACATCGGCGACCAGATCGGAGATGGTCACGTCGACTTCGTGCCCCACAGCCGAGATCACGGGGACCGGGCAGGCGACGATCGCACGCGCCACCACCTCTTCGTTAAACGCCCAAAGGTCCTCGAGCGAACCTCCACCCCGTGCGACGATCAACACCTCCACCAGGCCACTTCCTCCCAGAGCCTGAATCGCTTCGGCAACCTCCTCTCCCGCGCCCTCGCCCTGGACGCGCGCGCCCCGCACGATCACACGCGTCCAGGGGGCGCGGCGGCGGATGACGGTCAAAATGTCGGCGAGCGCCGCACCCACCAGCGACGTGACGACCCCCACGGCCTCGGGAAAGCGCGGTAGCGCTCGCTTCCTCTCAGGGGCGAGCAGGCCCTCGACCTCGAGCTTCGCACGCAACCGCTCGAACGCCTGGCGCCAGAGGCCCTCTGCTCCCTCCGCCTCGAGGCGCCTCACCACGAGTTGATACTCTCCGCGGGCCTCGTACAACGTGAGCCCTCCGAGGGCCCTCACCGTCGTGCCCTCTTCCGGATCTGCGGGGAGGCTCGCCGCCGCAGCCTTGAACATCACGCAGCGGAGTTGGGCTTGTTCGTCCTTGAGGGAGAAGTAGCAGTGCCCCGAGCGGGCACGGGTCCAATTGGCGACTTCGCCGCTGACCCAGAGACTCTCGACCGTGTCCTCGAGCATGGCCCGCACCGCTCGGTTGACCTGCGTGACGCTCCAGACGCGGGGCTCGGTCATCGGGGTCCTGTGTTCAGCATGATGTCCACCCTAGCCCCCGGCCGCGGCCGACCGGACCGCCGCATCCACCGTATTCGAGAGCAACATGGCGATCGTCATCGGACCGACGCCCCCCGGAACCGGACTGATCGCGGAGGCGACTTCCCTGACCTCGTCGTAGGCCACGTCACCGGTCAAGCGGTATCCACGCTCACGCGTGTCGTCTTCCACTCGGTTCACGCCGACGTCGATGACCACGGCGCCGGGCTTCACCATATCGCGCCGGATAAAGTCGGGTTGCCCGATAGCCACGATCACGATGTCCGCCTCGCGGGTGACGGCGCCGAGGTCGGGAGTGCGGCTGTGCGCTACGGTCACGGTGGCGTTCCCTCCCGGTGCCTTCCGCAACAGCAGCGCGGCCATGGGCCGTCCGACGATGTTGCTGCGCCCCACCACGACCACATGTTTACCCGCGGGGTCGTTCCCACTGCGTAAGAGCATCTGGATCACACCCGACGGCGTGCACGGGGCCAGCGCATCGGGGTCGCCGCTCGCAAGCCGGCCCACGTTCACCGGGTGGAAGCCGTCGACGTCCTTGGCGGGATCGATGGCCAAGAGAACGTTGGCTTCGTCTATCTGCGGGGGAAGCGGAAGCTGGACTAGGATACCGTGGATGTCGGGATCGGCGTTGAGGCCTGACACGACCCCCAGAAGTTCATCTTCCGGAGTGTCCTCCGGGAGCGTGATCTGCCGTGAATAGATGCCGGCTTCGGTCGCTGCCTTGTTCTTCGATCTGACGTAAACCTGGCTCGGCGGGTCCTCGCCCAGGAGGACCACCGCGAGGCCGGGCGTGAGCCCGGACTCCTTCAGGCCGGCGACCCGCTCCTTGACCTCCTCGCGGATCACCGCCGCCATGTCCTTCCCCGATATGACTTCAGCGGACATTCAAACTCCCCTCAAGCGTTGCGCCCAGCCGAGCGAAATCGATCCGTCGTGCGAAATCGACCTGTCCCGCGAAATTGATCCGTCGTGCGAAGCCGACCTACCGTGCAAAATCGACCGCGCGGGTCTCCCGGATCACGACCACCTTGATCTGCCCCGGATACTGGAGCTCGCTCTCGATGCGTCGGGCCACGAGCTCGGAAATCTGAGCCATCTCCTGATCCCCCACCTTTTCCGGCTCGACCATCACTCGAATCTCCCGGCCGGCCTGAATGGCAAAGCAGCGCTCAACCCCCGGGTGCTCCATGGCCAACTCTTCGAGCTTTTCGAGCCGTTTTACGTACCCCTCGAACATTTCTCGCCGCGCCCCCGGACGCGAGCCTGAGATGGCGTCGCCGGCCGAAACCAGGAACGTCTCCGGAAAGTAGTGGGGCTCTTCGTCGTGATGGGCTCTGATGGCGTTGAGCACGATCTCGGTCTCGTTGTGCTTCTTGCACAGGCGATAGCCGAGCTCGACGTGCGTGCCCTCGTGCTCGTGCGTGAGTCCCTTGCCGACATCGTGGAGCACACCGGCGCGTTTCGTTTCTTGGACGTCGAGACCCATCTCCGCCGCCATGCTCCCGGCCAACTGGGCGACCTCCTTGGCGTGCTGAAGCTGATTCTGGCCGTAAGAGGTACGGAACTTGAGTCGCCCCAGCGTTTTGACGATCTCTTCGTGCACGTTGTGGATTCCGAGCTCGTACAGCACCTCCTCGGCCGCCTGGACCATGGACTCTTCGATTTCCTGGCGGCTCTTTTCGACCACCTCCTCGATCCGACCGGGATGGATGCGGCCATCCTCGATCAGCCGTCCGAGTGCGATGCGCGCCACCTCCCGGCGCACAGGATCGAAGCCGGAAAGAACCACCGCCTCCGGCGTGTCGTCGATGATGACGTCGATCCCGGTGGCCTGCTCGAAAGCGCGAATGTTTCGACCCTCCCGGCCGATGATCCGGCCCTTCATCTCGTCGGAGGGAAGCTGCACGACCGAGACGGTCATTGCGGCCGTTTGATCGGCCGCCATGCGTTGGATGGCCAGGCCGAGAATCTTCTTGGCCTCGCGGTCGGCCGTCCGTTGAGCTTCGTCCTTGACCTTGCGAATCGTATTGGCTGCCTCGGCCCGAGCTTCGTCCTGGAGATCCTCCAGGAGCTCCTTCTTGGCCTCCGCTTGGGATACCCCCGCGAGGGACTCGAGTCTGGCGCGAACCCCTTCCCGTCCCTGCTCCAAATCCTGCGTTTGCGCTGTAAGTCCCTCCGCGCGCTCGTCCAAATCTTTGGCGCGTTGCTCCTGGGTGGACTCCCGCTCGTTCAGATTGTGGAAACGGCGGTCCAGGGCGCTCGATCGCTCCGAAATCCGTTGGTCCGCTCTCTCGACTTCCTCTCGGTGCTTCACCTCTTCCTGCTCCCAGGATTCCCGAAGCAGAATGACCTGCTCTTTGCCCTCGAGCACGCGGGAGGTGCGTAGGTTGTCCGCCTCTTCCCGGGCGCGGGCCAAGATCACGGAAGCCTCGTCCGCGGCGGCTGCAATAGCTTTTTTTTGATGCGATCGTTCTACGGTACCGCGCCTGATATACCCCACGGCTCCGAAGAGAAACGCCACAGCCACCGCCAGTCCAATAACCAGCGGGTCCATTTTATTGGCTCCAAAATCGGACGGAAAAAACACGCGTCCGAAGGGTGAGCGTACGTTGTGTTGTGTGACAATAGAATTTCGGCTCCTGCGAACGCAAGGAGCACCGGATCAGCCGTCGGAAAGGCTGTCCTCCAGGCGGGCCGCGAGCGCATTCACCCGCTCGGCAATCTGGGAACCGGTCTGTTCCTGCGTATCCCGTGCCTGAAACAGCTCATCGGTGATCGAGAGGGCGGCGAGGATGGCTACCTTGTGGCGTTCGAGGAGTCCCACCTGCTTTTTGATTTCCTCGAAACGCCGATCCACATACGCCGCGCAGCGAGTCGTGTACTCCGGCTCGGCGCTCGAGCGGATCGTGTGCTCCTCGCCGGCGATACGGACCGTCACCGACTCTCTTCTGTCGTCCGTCACGGCTTCTCCTCCAAAAATTTGACCCGGGCCAGGATACGGTCCACGCCCGCTCGCCCCTCATCGAGGCGGCTTCGAAGATCGCGATTTTCTTCCTCGAGGATCTTCAGCTTTTCGATCATCTCGCGTGGGCCGTCTTTGCCGGAAGTCACGCCCTTGAGTAGGCCCTCCAGCGCTTCGCCCTGCGTGTGCATCCGGTCCGCCTCACTCCTGAGCTGCTCGACCTGGTCGAGAGCGGCAGTCACCGCCTTTTCCAGCCGTGCAACGGCTCGGTCCGGTGACACGACCTCCGGCGAAATCTTCTTCTTAGAGACGCTGCTCGACACCCAGGCCCTCCCGGAGACGCTTCACGATTTTTTCCACGACCCGATCCACTTCCTTGTCCTTCAACGTGCGATCCCATGCCTGAAGCCGAAGACGAAATCCCAGCGAGCGATGCCCCTCAGCCACGCCGTCTCCTCGGTAAAGATCGAACACCGTGACCCTTTCCAGGAGCTCGCCGCCGACCCCGCGGATCTCGTCGGACACGGCCGACGTGGAGACATCATAGGGAACGAGCAGCGCCAGGTCACGATCCATGCCCGGAAACGGAGAGAGCGGACGGTACGTGAGCTTTGTCTCTGACACCGGTTGGCTGGGAAGCTTGAGCTCCATGGCCCACACCTGGCTGGCCCAAGCCGGCGCATCGAGCCGGTCGGGTCGGACCTGCCCGGCAGCCCCCACGGAGGTGCCGTCCCCGGCCATAAGAGCTACGGATGAAGCAGGCACGAAATGATCTTCGGCCAAAGCCCCGGCCACCGGTACCTTCACGGCCGCCTCGTCCCACCCAGACTCCGAAAGAACGGTCTCTACAAGCCCCTTCACACTCGAGAAGTCGAGGGCCTCGCCCGCTCCCGACCAGTGTTCTGGTTCCCTGCGCCCGGTAACGACAAAAGCGACATGGAGATCCTCGAGCGGCGGCTCCCCAGCTCCGGCACCGTGGAACACGGTCCCGAGCTCGAACAGCCGCACATCTCTCGCTCCACGAGCGAAATTGTACTCGACATTTCGGAGCAGCCCGGGCACCAACGACGTTCGTAACCTACTTTCTTCCATGGATATAGGGTTGTTTATCTCTACTTCACCTTCATGTGTGGGGGCGAACGCCGGGTTGGTCGCTTCGAACAGGCCCTCCCCCGCAAGTACAGTCCGAAGACGGTCTTCGAGCGCGAAGAGCGGGTGGTCCGGGACCGTGGTTGGGCGCGCCGCGGCGAGCTCCTGCGGAAAGCGGTCGAAACCGTGCGCGCGGGAGATCTCCTCGATCAGATCGATCTCGCGAGTCACATCGTAGCTGCGAAATCCGGGCACGCTCACCCGCAGGTCGCGGGACCCTGCCTTTTCATCTCCCACTTGGACGTCGAACCCGAGCGGAGTCAGCAGCGCCTTCAGTTCGGCGCCATCGAACTCGACCCCAAGCACCTGCTCGACCCTCGCGGGCCGAAGCGTCACCACCGATGCCTCCCAGGGCCGCGGCAGGACCTCCATGATCGGACCATCGACCTCGCCGCCCGCGGTGGCGAGGATGACCTCCACCGCACGTTTGACCGCAGGCAGGTGCCCCTCCGGATCCACGCCCCGCTCGAACCGGTAGCTGGCGTCGGTCGAGATCCCCAGCGCCCGGCGGGTGCGGCGGATGGACTTAGGATCAAAGAGGGCGCACTCCAATAGAATGTCGGTCGTATCTTCCGTGACCGAGGAGTGCATGCCACCCATGATTCCCGCGATGTCGCGCGGCGCCGCCGTGTCGCAGATCATCAACATCTCGGTGTCGAACTCGTGCTCGAGTCCGTCGAGCGTCTCCATGGTCTCACCCTTGGTGGCGTTCCTCACGATCAGGCTGGACCCTTCCAGCTTGCCCAAATCATACGCGTGCATCGGGTTGCCCATCTCCAGCATGACGTAGTTCGTCGCGTCGACGACGTTGTTGATGGGCTGCTGGCCCACCGCACGGAGGTGGGCCACCATCCATTGGGGCGAGGCTTGAACCTTCACGCCGCGAATGATCACACCGAGGAACCGATAACACTGCTCCGGCTCGTCGATGCGAATGGTCACACCACCGTGGGACACTTCGCGCTCGCCACGCTTGACCTCGAGGTCGAGCGGGCTCGCTCCGGGGATGGGTGCCAGAGCCACTCCGGCCACCCCGCCCGGAGCCACCTCCCGGGCGATCCCTACGTGGCAGAGCCAGTCTCCACGATTCGGCGTCACCTCGACGTCCATCCGGACGTCGTCGAGGCCGAGCGCATCGATCAGTGATTGGCCTGGCGCGAAATCTCCCGACAGAAGCATGATGCCCGATTGGTCCCGGCCCATCCCGAGCTCCTTCTCCGAACAGAGCATCCCGTTGGAGTACTCACCGCGGATCTTGGCCCTCTTGAGCTCGAGTCCGCCTGGAAGCGTCACGCCTACGGGCGCGAAGGGGTAATACCCTCCGTCTTCGATTACCGGCGCACCGCAGACGACCTGAACCACCTCTTCGCCGTTGTCGACCTCGCAAAGCGAAAGACGGTCCGCGTTGGGATGACCCCGCACCGACTTGACCCTCCCGATGATCACCCCCTCGAGGCCGGCGGACACCGGGGTGATCTCCTCGACGGGCGCCCCCAGAAGCGCGAGCCGCTCCGCCAACTCTTCTGGGGTCCCCTTCAGATTTGGCGCGACCGCTTTTAGCCAGGCGTAGGAGATGTTCACGGTGGGCTTCCCGTCGAGAACTGCGAAAGGAACCGCACGTCGTTCTGAAAGAACAGGCGGAGGTCGGGCACTCCGTACCTGAGCATGGCAATCCGAGCCGGCCCCATGCCGAAGGCGAAGCCCGTGTAACGCTCCGCATCGTAGCCTACGTTCTCCAGGACGTTCGGATCCACCATGCCCGCGCCCATGATCTCGATCCAGTCGGACTCGCCTCGAGTTCCGTCCTTCCTGGTGATCATCCGCTTCACGTCCACCTCGGCGCTGGGCTCCGTGAACGGAAAGAAGGAAGGCCGAAAGCGTACCTTCGCTCCCTCACCCCAGAAGCGCCGTGCAAATTCGGCGAGGGTCGCCTTCAGGTCGACGAAGGTGATCCCCTCGTCCACTACCAACCCTTCGATCTGCGCGAACGCCGGCGTATGCGTAGCGTCGTAACTGTCCCTCCGGTAGACCATGCCCGGCGCCAGAATGCGGATGGGCGGTTCATGCTTCTCCATCGTTCGCACCTGAACCGGCGAGGTGTGACTGCGAAGCAGGACGGAGTCCTTCAGGTAGAGTGTGTCCTGCTCATCCGCGGCGGGATGGTCGAGCGGTGTGTTCAAGGCCAAAAAATTGTACCACTCCGTATCCGCCTCCGGCCCACGGGCGCGCACGAATCCCATCGACTGAAAGATTCTCCAGATATCGTCGATGACCTGGTTGACCGGATGGACGCCCCCCCGCCATCGGTGGCGCGCGGGAAGCGTCAGATCCTCGGACGAAGTTTCAGCCTCGTCCGCCCCGCTGGTCACCTCCGCTTCGCGAGCCTTCAGGGCCTCTTGGAGCGCCTCCTTGACGCGATTTGCTTCGGCGCCCACCGAGGGACGCTCCTCCACCGAAAGATCGCCGAGACCCCGGAGGATCCCCGAGATCCGGCCCTCTTTGCGCCCAAGATAGGAGATCCGCAGGGCCTCGAGGGCGTCCCCCTCAGGGGCAGCCTGGATCGCAGCCAGGGCCTCGGTTTCCAGCCCCTGGAGTGTTTGGATCAGGGAGTTCTGTCGGCTCATGGGCCCGGGTGGACGGCGAGCGTTAGCCGACCCCGAGCCCCTCTTTGGCCCGGTCCGCCAACGCGCTGAAGGCCTCCGGACTATGGACGGCCAAATCGGCCAACACCTTACGGTCCAGCTCCACGCCGGCCTGCTTGAGGCCGTTCATGAATGTGGAGTAGGACAACTCGTTCTCTCTGGCCGCGGCGTTGATCCGGGTGATCCAGAGGCGACGGAAGGTGCGTTTCTTCTTCTTCCGGTCCCGATAGGCGTGTTGCCAACCCTTCTCAACGGCGTCCTTCGCCGTCCGGTAGAGATTCTTGCGGCCGCCGAAGTATCCCTTGGCCACCTTGAAAATCTTTTTCTTCCGCTTGTTGCGAGCGGGCGATGACGTCGTTCTCGGCATCGAAGCCTCTCCTTTTGCCTACGAACCTGGAAGGAGTCGCTTCATGCGCCCCATGTCCGCCGGACTCACCAATGTAGACGAGCGCAGACGGCGCTTTCTCTTCGTGGATTTCTTGGTGAGGATATGGCTCTTGTTCGCGCGCATCCTCTTGATCTTCCCCTTACCGGTCCTGCGCATCCGCTTGGCCGCACCCCGGTTGGTTTTCATTTTCGGCATATCCGTCAAGCTCCTGGGGCCGGTAGGGCCCTTGGCTACATCTGTTTGATCGGCGCGAGAACCATCGACATCACCCGGCCCTCGAAGCTCGGGTGGGTTTCGACCTTCCCCACCTCCTTGAGATCCTCCGTGACACGAAGGAGGACTTCCCTTCCCAACTCGGGGTGCGTCACCTGCCTTCCCCGAAACATCATGGTCAGTTTGACCTTGTTGCCTTCTTCCAGGAACCGCCGAGCGTGACGGGTCTTGAAGTCGTAATCGTGCTCCTCGATCCCGGGGCGAAACTTCACCTCTTTGACCTGAACGTGGTGCTGCTTCTTTTTCGCCTCCCGAGCCGCCCGCTGCGCCTCGTACTTGAACTTCCCGTAGTCCATGAGTTTGACCACGGGAGGCCGAGCCTCGGGAGCCACTTCCACGAGATCCAGCCCTCGGTCATCGGCGAGTTCGCGGGCCTCTTCGATCGAAACGATTCCGACCTGCCCACCCTCGTCGTCGATCAGACGAACCGGGCTGATCCGTATCTGCTCATTTATGCGAGTTCTGTCCTGGCTAATATTCCTCTCCTCTCAGGAGTCACACCCCGAACTGCCACCCGATTTCTGGCACCTACCCATAAAAAAACCCGGATCTTTCCGGGTCACGAGGTCACGGAAGCCACAGGCGATCCTGCAGGTCTTCCGTGTCCTAGACCCGGCGGTTTCCAACATCGGATGTGGAACCGAAAGGTGGAGCCGCGTCTAGGTCGGCTCGCTTTCGTTTTGTCTGGGACCCCCGTACACCGGGGTGTAGGAAAATCGGCGGGATGGGGGCATTCGTCAAGGAGCGAGAGGCAGCGTCAGTCCAGCGTGCGACTCTCGATCTCGCCCTGCACCTGCTGGACGAACTCGGCGCGGTCGATGACCTCCTGCTTCTTCCCGGCGCCGCGCTTGCGGACCGCGACCGTGCCGGCCTCCGCCTCGCGCTCGCCGATGACCGCCATGTACGGGACCTTGTGCATCTCGGCATCGCGGATGCGGTAGGACAGCGTCTCCCGATCAGCCAGCACGGCCCGGATACCCACGGCTTTGAGCTGATCCACGAAGTCCGAAGCCGAGTCCAGGAAGTGCTCGGAAATCGGAAGCACACGGACCTGCTCCGGCGCGAGCCATATGGGGAACGCCCCGGCGTAGTGCTCGATGAGCCCACCCACGAACCGCTCCATCGAGCCCACCAGCACGCGGTGGATCATGACGGGGCGATGGCGCTCGTTGTCCTCGCCCACGTACTCCAGATCAAACCGATCGGGCAGGTTGAAGTCGAGCTGAACCGTGGGTCCCTGCCACTCCCGTCCGATCGCGTCGATGAGCTTGAAGTCCAGCTTGGGTCCGTAAAAAGCTCCGCCGCCTTTGTCGTACTCAAACTCCACACCCCGTGACTCCAGCGTATCGGCCAGCGTCTGAACGGCGGTGTCCCACTGCTCATCCGTGCCCAGCGCCTTCTCCTCCGGTTTCGTCGCCAACGAGATCGCATAGGGATAACCGAATGCGGTCAGGATCTCATCCACCAGATCCAGCAGGCGCTCGATCTCCCCGGGGACCTGATCGGGAGTGCAAAAGATGTGTGCGTCGTCCTGGGTGAAACCACGCACCCGGAGCATTCCGTGAAGCACGCCGCTCCGTTCGTACCGGTAGCAGGTCCCGAACTCGGCCATGCGGATCGGCAGATCGCGATAGGAGCGCTGCTGAGATTGGTAGATGGCGATGTGGCCGGGGCAGTTCATCGGCTTCGGGCGGTACGCGACGCCCTCCACGTCCAGTGCGCCGAACATCCCGTCCTTGAAGTTCTCGAGGTGACCGGAGATCTCGAAAATCCGTTCGTTCATCACGTGCGGCGTGTAGACCAGATCGTAACCGTGCCGGAGGATCAACTCCTGCTCGAAGCGCTCGACTTCGTTCCGGATGATCGCGCCCTTGGGGTGCCACAGAATCAAGCCGGGGCCGATGCGAGGGTCCGTCGAGAACAAGTCGAGCTCACGCCCCAGTACGCGGTGGTCTCGCTTCTTGGCCTCTTCGAGCCGCTCCAGGTGCTCCGTGAGTTGCGACTTCTTGAAAAAGGCCGTCCCGTAGATACGCTGGAGCATCTGGCGTTTCTCATCGCCTCGCCAGTACGCCCCGGCTCCCGAGAGGAGCTTGAAGTGTTTGAGGCTACCCGTGGACGGTACGTGGGGGCCACGGCAGAGGTCGAGAAAGGGCCCGTCCTGATAGACCGTGATGACCTCGTCCTCCGAGAACTCCTCCAAGCGCTCGAGTTTCAACGGGTCATCGGCGAATAACGCACGCGCCTCTTCCAAGCTCACGACGCGCCGCTCGAACGGGTGATTCGCCTTTGCAACGTCGGCCATCTTGGCCTCGAAAATCTCGAGGTCCGCGGGCGTGAACGGTTCTGGTACATCAAAATCGTAGTAGAAGCCGTCGTCGATGGCGGGGCCGAATCCGATGCCCGCACCCGGACGTAGCTCCCGCACTGCCGTGGCGAGCACGTGAGCAGCCGAGTGACGGAGGACGGCGAGTGCGTCGTCGTCACGTTCGGTCAGAATGCGAACTGCAGCGTCCCCAGAAAGCTTGGTGCCCAGGTCGACCGTTTCGCCGTCGATCTGCCCGGCGACGGCAGCCTTGGCCAGGCCCGGACCGATGGCAGCGGCCACGTCGCCAATCGAGGAATCAGGAGGGACTTCGAGGACCGTCCCGTCGGGGAGGGTCACGTTGATCATGGGGGCGGACATCGTAGACCTTCCTCGGCGTCCGGAAAAAAGAGCGCCGGCCCCCTCCCCTACCGTAGGACGAGATCGGCTCGAACGGGGGAAGGTACTGATTTCGTGGTGTGGGAAAAAGGCCTATTCGTCCGGGAGGTGTTCAGGGTAGAAGCCGCCTGATCGCGCGCTGACTGTAGAAGAGCCCGACGCCGCTCCCGACCATGCTGACCATGAACGCCGTGAAAATGGAGACCTGGGCACCGATGGCCCACCCGATCCATCCGCCCACGGACATCCCAAAGAAGTTGAGGAAGCCCTTCATGGAGTACGGCTCCGGGTTGAGAGATTTACTGAATTTGGTCCGGGTCGAGTCCGGCGGGACCGTTACCAGGACTGTTCGCAATGTCCTCCTCCTAGTGCTGCACGAAATTCTTCACTCAGCAAGTGTTTTGGGTCCTCGAACCAGAGTTGAAGGTCCCGGCTCATGCCGAATTCATTCGTTGATGCCTATCCGCACAAGGCCCCCGGCATCGCTTCGCGACACCGGGGGCTCGTGTGCCTCACCGCATCACGCCTCAGAGAGGCGGGCGTGGTGGTTTAATACATCCCGTCCATGCCACCGCCCGGCATGGGCGGTGCGGCGGGGGTATCCTCGGGCTGCTCGACGATGACCGCTTCGGTCGTGAGGAGCAGACCCGCGATCGACGCGGCGTTCTGCAGCGCCGAGCGGGTGACCTTGGTCGGGTCGATGATACCGGCCTTGATCATGTCCTCGTAGCCGCCCGTCAGCGCGTTGAACCCGAAGGCGCCCTTACCCTCGCGGACCTTCGCCACCACGATGGAGCCATCGGCCCCCGCGTTGGCCGCAATCTGGCGCAATGGGGATTCCAAAGCCCGCCGGAGAATGTCGATTCCGACCTGCTCATCATGCGCCTCGCTGCTCAAGTCCGTCAACGCATCCTGCGCCCGGATAAAGGCCACGCCGCCGCCGGGCACGATGCCCTCCTCGACTGCGGCGCGCGTCGCGTGCAGCGCGTCCTCGACCAGAGCCTTCTTTTCCTTCATCTCGGTCTCGGTCGGGGCTCCCACGTTGATCACCGCGACACCCCCGGACAGCTTGGCGAGCCGCTCCTGGAGTTTCTCGCTGTCGTAGTCCGACGTGGATTTTTCGACGGCGACTTTGATCTCCTCGATTCGGCCCTTGATCTTTTCCTTCTCTCCACCGCCGTCGATGATGGTCGTGGTGTCCTTGTCGATAACGACGCGCTTGGCCGACCCGAGATCGCTCACAACCGTGTTCTCGAGCTTGAAGCCGACCTCCTCCGAGATCACCTGCCCGCCGGTGAGAACGGCGATGTCCTCGAGCATGGCCTTGCGCCGGTCCCCGAAACCGGGAGCCTTGATGGCGCAGACCTTCAGCGTGCCACGAAGCTTGTTCACCACGAGCGTAGCCAGCGCCTCGCCCTCGATGTCCTCTGCCAGAATCACGAGCGGCTTACCCAACTGGGCGACTTTCTCGAGGATCGGCAGCAGGTCCTTCATCGACGAGACCTTCTTGTCGTGGATGAGGATCATGGGTTCCTCCACGATCGCTTCCATCCGCTCCGGGTCCGTGACGAAATACGGCGACAGATAGCCACGATCGAACTGCATTCCCTCGACCGTTTCGAGCGTGGTCTCGAGGCCGCGTGCCTCTTCGACGGTGATCACGCCGTCCTTGCCGACCTTCTCCATGGCGTCGGCGATCAGGTCACCGATCTCGGCGTTGCTGTTGGCCGAAATTGCGCCGACCTGGGCGATCTCGCTCTTGCCCTTGGTCTCCGTCGAGAGGTCCTCCAGGAAGCTCACCACCTCATCTACCGCTAAGTCGATGCCACGGCGGATACCCATGGGGTTGGTTCCGGCGGTGACGTTCTTCAGCCCCTCGCCGAAGATCGTCTGCGCCAGAATCGTGGCGGTCGTGGTGCCGTCACCGGCAACGTCCGACGTCTTCGTGGCAACTTCCTTGACCATCTGGGCGCCCATGTTCTCCACGGCGTCCTCCAGCTCTATCTCTTTGGCCACGGACACACCGTCCTTGGTGACCAAGGGGGAGCCGAACTTCCGATCGATAATCACGTTCCGGCCCTTGGGCCCCAACGTGACCCTTACGGCCTTGGCCAGTTTGTCGACCCCCGCCTTCAACCGGGCGCGGGCATCGACATCGAAACCGATTTCCTTGGCAGCCATCGTCTATCTACTCCTGTGTATGTTGCTTGAGAATCCTGTCTTTTTCATTCGAACAGACGGAGAGCTAGCCGAGAATGGCCAGGATGTCCGACTCGCGAAGGATCAGATACTCCTCGCCCTCCACGGTGACCTCTGTTCCACTGTACTTCCCGTATAGAACCGTCTGACCGACCTCCACGTCGGGTGCGATTCTCACACCCTCGTCGGAGAGCTTGCCTTCCCCTACGGCGATGATCTTGCCGGATTGGGGCTTCTCCTTGGCCGTGTCCGGGATGTACAGGCCTCCACGCATCTGCTCCTCTTCTTCGAGCGGCGACACCACCACGCGATCCGCCAACGGCTTGACCTTGACCGCAGCTTTGTTAGCCATCCGTAACGCCTCCTACTAACTGTTGATATTATTGGATTTACTGCACTACCAGCACTCTACCCTTGTGAGTGCTAACGTGGTAAAGGTAGTGGTCTCCTCAAGGGTGTCAACGGGAATACCAACCGGGTGCCCTACCCTCGAATGCTCCTGCCCGCCAGGGCGAGCCCGAAGAGCGTGAGAAAGGGCTCGATGTGGTCCACCGTCTGGGCGTGGGGGCCGATGGTGGTGGCGTATCCCCCGGTCGCGACCACGTAGACATCTTCCCGTTGCCACTCGTCTATGATTCGCCTGACGATCCCATCGACAGCGTCGACCGCGGAAAAGAAAACGCCGCTTTGGATACACGCCTCCGTGCGCCGCCCGATCACCTTTTCGGGCGGAGTCAGCTCCACCCGGGGAAGCTTGGCGGTCTTTCTTCCGAGCCACTCGAGGCCGGACTCCAGACCCTGGGCGATCACGCCCCCGACGAACACGCCATCGGCCGTGATGCAGTCGAAGGTGGTAGCCGTGCCGAGGTCGACGGCGATGGTGTCACGTCCGTACATCTCCTTGGCCGCGAGTGTGTTCACGATACGGTCGGCGCCGACCGTAAGCGGCTCATCGACGTCCAGCCGAATCGGTAGCGGGCTCCGCGCGTCCACCACGATAGGTGCCTCTCCCACGATCTTCTCGAGCGTATCGGTGAGAATTCGGGTCGTAGCGGGGACGACGGAACCCAGGACCGCCATCGTCAAGTCGCCGGGGGGGATTTTCCCGTCGCGTAACAGTGACCGCAACAGCAATTCGTATTCATCGGGCGTGCGAGGAACCGGCGTGCTCAACCGCCAGTGATGGCGCAGATCGAGCGTTCCGGGCTCGACGATGCCGAGCACCGTCTCGCTGTTTCCCACATCGATGACGAGCTCCATTTCACGCTCCTCCACGCCGATTCATGTGGCCCTTTTTCGGTATTTCCTCGACTCCGCTCGTGCGCTCTCGCCACTTTCGACGGCCCTCACCCCCCCTGCTCGAATCTCCTCGACTCGACCGTCGACCTCCACCAGGAGCGCCCCGTCTGCGGCGATGCCCCGGGCGGTTCCTACGACCCCCACCTCAGTACGTACGGTTCGGCCCTTTAAGATATCGTGGTCTAGGACCTCCTGCCTCAAGGGCTCGTCGAGCAAGGCGGGGGGTGGATTCATCAGGGAACGTGCGGCCGACAGGAGTTCGCCCGCGACCCTCGATCGACTCACGTCCCGGCACCCGGCCATTTCCATCGACGCGGCTCGTTCCTTCAACCCGGGATCGAAGTCCTCGATCCCCTGAGAAAGGTTGAGCCCGACCCCGACCACGACCGTTCCAGCCCCCATGCCCTCGCAAAGGATCCCCCCCAGTTTTCTTCCCTCCACCTCGATGTCGTTGGGCCACTTGATTCCAGGCCTCAACGATGGACAGAGCCGCTCGAGAGTGCGGATAGCGGCCAACCCCACCAGGATAGGAACGAGCGTGGGCGGGACATCCGCGTCACCCTTCACGAGAAACGAGATCCACAGGCCTTTTCCCCGGGGCGAAGCCCAACGCTTTCCTGCCCGTCCTTTGCCCGCGGTCTGGGAGTCGGCGATCACCACAGTGAAGGGGGAGGCCCCGGCCCTCGCCAAAGCGCGGAGGTGATCGTTTGTGGAGGGAAGCTCCTCGTATGCCTCCACGTGCGGCACACCCCAGCGCCGCGCCCACTCCTCGACCGGTTCGCCCTCCCATGAACCCAGTGGCCGGGGCCCTCCGTTCACCCTCTCCCTACCCGAACGCAAAGAGGTAGATGAGAAAAACCGCCCCCAGCGCCCAGCAGTAGATGGCGAAGCGGTGGAAAGCCCTTCGCTCCAGCACGGCCACGAATCCCTTGATCGCCAGGATTCCGGTGATGCCTGCCACGATGGAGCCCGCAGCCAGGACGGTCCCCGGGAGGGTCAGCCCCTGCGAAGCGACGTCCGGCATCAGAAGCAACGCGGCTCCTGCGATCACAGGGATCGCCATGAGGAAAGAGAACGCCGCGGCCTCTTCCGCGGCGAGGCCGAGCCAAAGCGCCATCGCCACGGTCGTCCCCGAACGAGAGATGCCGGGCACCAGGGCGAACGCCTGAGCGAGGCCGATCAAGAGGGCCACGCTCCACCCAGGTTTTTTCGAGTCCTTTCGCCCGAGTAACCGTCGCGTGCTCCATAGGATCGTGCCTGTCACCAAGAAGGCGGTGGCCGGGACGAACGGGCTCTCGAACAGCACCTCGATCCGGTCCCGGAACAGCACACCCACGATCGCAGCGGGTAACGTCGCGAGGGCGAGCAACCCCACGTACCGCCAGGCGTCCCGGTCTTTTCGCAGTGCGCCAACCACCAATTCGATAAGACGGCTCCGATAGATCACGAGCACGGAAAACAGCGTGGCTACATGAACCGCCACCTCGAACTGCACGCCCGGAACCTCCAAGCCGAGCAGCTTCTGGCCGACCACCAGGTGCCCAGAGCTCGACACCGGAAAAAATTCGGTCACGCCCTGGAGAGCACCGAGGAGAATCGCCTCCCAAACGTTCACTCGTGCGGGTCCCGCTTGCGTCGATGCGTCTCGATGACCCGCTGGCAGTAGTCCTCGTATATCGGGACGACACCCGCGGCCGAAAAGCGCTCCACGGCCACTGCACGGCCCGCCTCGCTGAAGGCCTTCCACCGAACCGGGTCACTCAAGATCTCTATCGCCCGCGCCGTCATGCCGTCCACGTCACCCGGGTCGAGGAGATACCCGGCTTCGCCGTGTGGCACGACTTCGGGCAGGCCGCCCGTGTTGGTCGCCACGACCGGCGCACCGGAGGCCATCGCTTCGAGTGCGGCGAGGCCGAAAGACTCGGACTCGCTGGGCAACAGAAACAAGTCGGCACAGGGAAGGAGATCCTGAACGGCATCGTGCTTGCCGAGGAAGACCACTCGGTCCTCCACCCCCATGGCCTGCGCCGCCTCGAGGGCACGAGGCCGCTCGGGCCCATCGCCGATCATGATCAACCGGGCAGGCATCTGTTCGGCCACCCCGGCGAATATGCTCACCACATCCCACACACGTTTTACAGGCCGAAAATTCGACACGTGCATCAAGATTTTTTCCCCGGGGGCGGCGAGCGTGTCACGATGGCAGGGTTCCTTGCCAGGCATGTATAGGTCCGTGTCGAGAAAGTTCGGAATCACTTCGATGTCCTCCGCCGCGACGCCGAAGTCGCGCACCGTTTGGTCTTTGAGGAACTGGGACACCGTCGTGATCCCTTGCGAGCGGAGGATGGAAAAGCTGGTGATCGCCTGGAAAGAGGGGTGGATCCCCACCAAGGTGATGTCCGTGCCGTGGAGGGTGGTCACTACGGGCGGCCCGTCCTCGCCGAGCATCTGCTGGGCGATCCACGCCGAGGTGGCGTGTGGGATGGCGTAATGCACGTGGATCAGGTCCAGCTCATGCGTCTGTGCGGCGTCGTGGAGCGCGACCGCGAGAGCCAACGTGTAGGGAGGATGCTCGAAGAGGGGGTAATGCTCCATTTCCACCTCGTGGAAGAACACGCGCTCGTGGAAACGTCCCAGGCGGAAGGGTTGCGCGTACGATACGAAATGGACCTCGTGACCTCGCTCGGCAAACTCGATCCCCAACGCCGTGGCCACGGCTCCCGACCCACCGTAGGTGGGATAACACGTCACCCCAATTTTCATGCGATCTTTCACCCCTCCCGTCGTTATCCCTTTAGCGCTCCCGCCGTGGCCCTTCTATCGCTCCCGCCGGGGTCCGTCCATCCCTCAAACCCTCGGCCGCCAGGCCGCCACAACCTGCGCCACCTGCGCCTCCACCGACTGGGAAGTATCGACGTGAATCGCGTCTTCCGGTAGCTGGTGCCGGAACCAGGTGAGCTGTCGGCGCGCGTACTGTCTGGTCTGAGACCGCATTCGATCGAGGGCCTCCTCCAGGGTTATCTCCCCAGCGAGGTGAGCAGCGATTTCCCGATATCCCGTGCCGCTCATCCCGGGAGCCGTTGGCCCATATCCCTTCTCCATCAAACCCTTCACCTCGTCCACCAGGCCGCCAGCCGCCATCCGGGTTACCCGAGCATCGATGCACCGGTCCAGTTCCTCACGATCCTTGTCGAGCACCACGATCAGACCGTCGAGGGGGTCCTGGTCGGGCGTGCCCTGTGAGTGCCACCACGAGAGGGGGCGCCCGGTGAGGAGCGCCACCTCGATGGTCCGGCCCAGACGGTGGGGACCTCCCTCGCGGGCGAGATCGGCGCGGCCGGGATCCAGCGCCTCCACCCAGCGCTCCAGCTCGGTGGTCGGGCGCTTGGCCATGAAACCACGAAGTGCCTGCAATCGATTCGCGTCTATTCCCGGCTGTTTGAACAAGGGATGCGTCAAGGATCGCAGAAACAGACCCGTGCCCCCAACCAAGAGGGGTACTCGTCCACGTGCGGAAATCCCTTCGATCCAGCCGCGGGCGTCCCGGCCGAACTGGCCGGCGCTATAGAACTCGTCGGGGTCCCGGAGATCGAGGCCGTGATGGCAAACGCGGTCTCGGTTCTTCTTGGAGACCTTGTCCGTCCCGATGTCCATCCCCCGGTAGACCTGCCGGGAGTCCATGCAGATGATTTCGCCGTCCAGCGCCTCCGCGACCGCGATCGAGACTTGCGTCTTCCCGGAGGTCGTCGGCCCCGTAATCGCAAGGAAATCCCTCACCGCCCGAATTTCCTCTCCAGCTCACTCTTGCTCAGACGGACGATGGTCGGCCGGCCGTGTACGTCGTGGTAGGGCAGCTCCGTGGCGAAAAGCTGGTCGAACAACTCCTGCATTTCGGTCTCGCTCAACCTCTGGCCGGCCTTGATCGCACCCTTGCAGGCGAAGGTCATGGCGATCTTTTCGTGCTGGTTCTTTGCGGAGCGCGTGAGGTCCGAGCCGGCAACCAACTCGTCGATCATCTCCCGGAGGCAACGCTCCGGATCGAAGTAGGGGTGTGGATCGGGAACAGCGTGCACGATGATCGTGTTGCCGCCGAAGCCCTCGACCTCAAAGCCCACCCGATTCAGGATGCCGGTCAGAGCCTCTACCTGTTCGTATTCGGCCTTGGCGAGGCGAATGGTGAGCGGGAAAAGAAGCCTTTGACCCGTCTGGCCGCTCTCCTCGAACGCTCGGTTCAGGCGCTCGAATAGGATGCGCTCGTGTGCCGAGTGCTGGTCGATGATGATCAGACCCTCGCGCGTCTCCGCGAGGACGTAGGTGTTCAACACCTGCCAGAGGCGAGGCCGCTCCTCGAGCACCGGGACCGGATCGGCAGACACCTCGTCGGTCGCGGCCCCGCGACCGGTAACGCCGTAAGTCACGGCTCCCGCCGCAGATGAGCCAGGACTCGCTGCCGTGCCCGAAAAGGGTGCCACGCCCGAGGAAGGTGCCGCGCCCGACAGCGGCACGGCGCCCGACGGCATCGTAGCGCTTGCCGAAAGGAACAAGGTGGTTTGGCCCTCCACCTCGGACTTCTTGTCGGGACGCGGTGGACTCGGCTCTCGGACCAGTAGCTGGGGGGGCGCCAGTTGTGTGTCCAGCGTAGCGGCACTCGCCTCCGAGGTGAGACCTGCCCGCACCGCCTCCTCCACGAAGGACTCAACCGCCGCATCGTCCCGGAAACGTACCTCGGCCTTGGCGGGATGTACGTTCATATCCACGGTTCCCGCCGGCATCCGCAGGTAGAGGAACGCCCACGGCCGGACCCTTTCCGAGATCGTGGTGCGATACCCACGGTCGAGCGCCGCGAGGAGGGTACGGCTACGAAAGGGCCTGCCGTTCACGAAGAGGTGAGCACGCCGAAACCCGCTCTTGGCCGCATCCGGCCGTTGGATCAGACCGCGCACCTGAAGACCCTCGGATTCGGTGGAGAGGGCGATCAGCGTGGTGGCCGCTTCCCTCCCCCAAAGAGCAGCCACGCGCGCCGTCAGATCGGTGGCCGGGGGAAGCTCGAGTAGGATCCGTCCGCCAGAGGTGAGGCCGAAGCCGACCGATGCGTTGGCGAGGGCGAGAAGACTCACGGCATCGCTCACCGCGCGGGCCTCTGCCCCAACGGCCTTCAGAAACTTGGCCCGAGCGGGCGCGTTGAAGAACAGGTCGGAAACCTCGACGGTAGTGCCCCGCCGACGGGAAACGTCCTCGACGCCGGTGATCGTCCCACCCTTCACTCGGACGCGGGTGCCCAGTTGATCGGAGTCTCCCTTGGTTTCGAGGGTCATGCGCGACACGGCGGCAATGGAGGGCAGCGCCTCACCCCGAAACCCGAAGGTCTCCACCGATTGGAGGTCGACGGCAGCGCGGATTTTGCTCGTGGCATGCCTGTCGAGAGATAGAAGCGCGTCTTCCCGCCCCATGCCGACCCCATCGTCCGTCACCCGAATGCGTCGCTTCCCCCCGTGCTCGATATCGATATCGACGCGTGTGGCCCGGGCGTCCAGGGCGTTTTCGACCAGTTCCTTGACAACGGACGCGGGCCGCTCCACCACTTCACCGGCGGCGATCTGGTTCGCTACTAGGTCGGGAAGGACTTCAATCGTGCGCGCCATATCCACTCATGGGCAGCGACAGGCCTCAAGGCCCGAGCGCGTAAAATCGTTCGGCGTTCTCCGCCGTGCCCTCCGCCACAGCTCCCACGTGTTCGCCCCGGATGTCGGCGAGGGCCGCGATCACATGTGTTACGAAGGCCGGCTCGTTCCGCTTTCCCCGGCGCGGAACCGGCGCCAGGTAGGGCGCGTCCGTCTCGGCGAGCAAGCGATCCCCGGGGACCGCCCGTACGGCGGCCTGACCGTCGAACTTGGAGAATGTAATGATCCCCGCAAACGACACGTAACAACCCTCCTCCAGCCCCACCTCCAACAACTTCAGGCTCCCGGTAAAGCAGTGGAGCACTTTTCGGACCGATTTAGGGGCGTTCCGTAACGCGGAAATCGTATCGTCTTCCGCGTCGCGGGTGTGAATCACGATGGGAAGATCGAGGTCGGCGGCAAGTTCCAGGTGCGCCTCGAACCAGCGCCGCTGGAGCCGCCGGGGCGAGTGATCATGGAAGTAGTCCAGGCCGGTTTCGCCGATGGCGACGACCTCGGTGTGCGCGGCGGCGAGTTCCCGGACGCCCTCGACGTCGTCGGCGGCGGCCTCAGAGACGGCGTGGGGATGGATGCCCGCCGTAGACCAGAGCCCCCGATGACGCTGGGCGAGTGCCGCCGCAGCCCTGGCATCCTCGAGGTCCGAGGCGACCGTGACCATACGGGTGACGCCCGCTTGAGACGCCGCATCGAGAACGGCGGACCGATCCTCATCGAAGCGGCTGTCGGTGAGATGGCAGTGACTGTCGAACACAGACCGATTTAGGTGGTCACCTGGGCCCTGCGCTTCTTGCGCTCGCGCCTCGCGGTACCGTCGCCGAAACGCTTTTGGATCTCGAGCAGGGCGGGCGAAGCCACGAAGATGGAAGAATACGTTCCGATCGCGACGCCCAGCATCAACACCACGGTGAAGTCGCGGATCACGGCGCCACCCACGGCGAGGAGAGCCCCCAAGACCGCGAGTGTCGTTCCGGAGGTGAGTACGGTCCGAGGCAGTGTCTCGTTGATCGAGCGGTTCAAGAGGTCCACGGGGTCCTGCCGCCGGCCACCCTTGGCGTTGAGATTTTCTCGCACGCGATCGAACACGACGATGGTGTCGTTGAGCGAATACCCGACGATGGTCAGGATGGCCGCCACGGTGGGCAGCGCAATCTCGACCCTGAACAGCGCCAGGAAGCCAAGCGTGATCAGAATGTCGTGCGCCGTCGCGATCACGGCGGCCAAGCCGAAGCGAAGCTCAAACCGCATCGCGATATAGAGAAGCGTTAAAACAAAAGAGAACAGAATGGCCAAAAACGCATTTCTCTGAAGCTCCTCTCCGATCTTCGGTCCCACGGTCTCGGTTCTCACGATGGTGAACGCGTCACTACCGAACGCGGTCGCGAGCTGACCCTCGAAGCTAGCCCGGATCGTTTCCACCGTGCTATTCCCGAGCGGCGCACGGATCGTGAACTCGTTTTCTTCACCGAAACGCGTGATAGGCGGCGCCTGTGAACCACCGAGAGCCGCCCGGAGCTGCCCAGCTGTAGCGGGCTGGTGAAACTGTACCTGGATCAGCGAACCGCCCGTGAAGTCAACCCCGTAGTTCTGCCAACTTCCGATGCTGAAGACATTGAAGATCATTCCCGCGATTCCGACGAGCATCACCGTGCCAGACATCAGGTAAGCCCTGCGTCGGTTTTCGATGAACCTGTATTTGGCTTGGTCGAACAGTCTCATGGAATCCGTCTCAGATGCTGATCGGGTCTGAGGCCTTCTTCCCCGACAGGTAGATGAGGAAGAGCGTTCGTGTCACGTACAGGGCCGAGAAGAACGAGGCGACGATCCCGATCGAAAGCGTCACCGCGAATCCCTTTACGGGCCCGGTTCCGAACTGGAAGAGAATGAGGGCCGTGATGAGCGTGGTGATATTCGCATCGACGATCGCGGACAACGCATGGCTGAAGCCCTCCTCCACGGCCGTCCGCGTAGCCCGCCCGAGGATCAACTCCTCCCGGATGCGTTCGAAGATGAGCACGTTAGCGTCCACGGCCATACCGACAGACAGGATCAGGCCCGCCATCCCGGGGAGCGTCAGCGTGGCACCGAACGCCGAAAGGCCACCCAGGACCAACATGAGGTACACCCCCAGTGCCATCACGGCCAAGATCCCGGCCACGCGGTAGTAGAGCGTCATGATCAGGATCACGAGCACCATCCCGATGAGACCCGCGATCCGGCCCCGATCGATAGAGTCCTGTCCGAGCGACGGTCCGACCGTCCGCTCCTCGATGATCTCCAGACGCGCGGGCAACGCACCCGCCCGCAGCACCAAGGCCAGGTCGGCCGCTTCGAGCATGTCGGCGTTGCCCATGTTGATGACGCCGCTGGCCCCGATGCGATCCTGTACGACCGGCGCACTCACGATCTCACCGTCCAGGACGATGGCGATGTAGTCACCGATGTGTGCCGTCGTGAAATTCGAGAAACGCCGACCCCCGGCCCTGTTGAACTGGAAGGACACCTGGGGTTGGTTGAACTGCGGATCTCTTTGTGCGGTCGCGTCCTCCAGCATCTCTCCGGTCACGAACGCATCCTCTTCCGTGACGTACAGGCGGCGGTAGGTTCTCTGCCCGAGACCGATCGGGTCCGCTTCCCAGTGGAGTGAGACGTTTCTGGGCAGAGCCCGCTGAACCTCGGAAAGCGCGAGGAAGCGCTGGGCCACCTCCACGTCCTCGGTCGCCACCAGATAGGCACCCTCGACGTCTCCCGAAAGAAGAAGCGACGTGAAGGGACTGAGGTTGAGCGATCGATCCTCTTCTTCGGGCTCCTCCTCCACTCCGGTGCTGTCCGTCTGGGCGGAGTCGGCTCTCTGGCCGCCGAAGATGAGATTCTGAATGTCCTGACTGGGGCCTTCCTCATCCCGCCCGAGTAGCCGAAGCTCCTCCACACCCAACGCAGCGACAATCTGGCGGTCGATCCGTCCGAGCACCGACTGCAACTCGGTTACCGGAAGCACGAGTTTGAACTCGAGGAACGCCGACTGCTGAATGAGATCCTTCGCCCGACTCTCGTCGTTGGGTCCGATTCCCGGAAGCTCCACGATGATGCGGTCGCCCCCTACCTTCTGGACGCTTGGCTCCTCCACGCCGAACTGATCGATGCGAGTCCGGAGAATGCGCTCGGACCGGTCGATGGCGTCGGCTCTGGCCTCAGCCGTCATCGTGCCGTCAGGATCGTACACCTCGAGGACGAGGTGCATGCCGCCCTGGAGATCCAGGCCCAGCTTGATCCCGTTGGAAACCAGGTATCCTATGCTGACCCCGATCATCGCGAGAATGACAATGATCCGGGCTCGTAGGGATGTGAACATCAGGAGGGTCCATCTGGGGTTGAGGACACTTTAAAGCCTAGTAACCTCGCAGGGCCGGGGCACGCGTGTCAATCTGACCTTTCACGGCCTCGGAGGGTCCAGCACACGGGCCATCGCGCGCGGTGGAGGGGGCAACGGACAGTGATTTCCGCGCTCGGAATTGACGGCTTCACCAACTCACACGCAGACCGGTCGTCGAAGCGATGCCGGAGTAGGCCCCACCATCCGCGGCGCTGTCGTCCATATCTCCGAACTGTAAACCGCTCTGCAATTTCAGCTTGTGGCCGTAGAAGTAGTAATTCACCCCTACATAGAACCCGTTATAGCGATCTCCACGCCCATCCGTCACCTGGTTCTCGTACCGCGCCAGACGGACACCGTTGCCGTTCTGGCTACGCACATAGGTGTGGCGGCCGACAACCTGCAAGCGAGAAGTAAGGTTGAAGAACGGCATGGTCATCACACCCCACAGGTCGCTCTGGCCCATGAAACCGGACCCCAGAGAAAAGTCAGAATGGAAACCCCACCGATCGGTCTCGAACCTGAAATTCACGGAAGCCACATGCTGAAGCTGTCGGGTGAAGGTGTTGTTCGGGTCAGGGTCCTGATATACGTAGTTCGCTCTGAGCAGCGCGTTTTCAACTCCGAGCGCCGCAGAAAAGTCGTAGCCAATGGACAGAAGCCCGAAAGCACTCCCGTCGAACCTGCCAAACCACCGATTCCTGCTACCTCCAGAGTAGGCGCCCACTAGGTAGAGCCAGTTCGAGCGCCCGCCCGACGCGCTTACACCGGGCATGTACTCCTCGGGAAACCACATGTTGTTGGCGAGGTTGCTGCGATCTATGGTCAGAAGCTCTTTTGACGAGGTCGACCCGCCCATGGTGAACGGAACGGCTTGCTTTCCCACCCTCAGTGCGAACAGGTCACTCGCCTCCCATTCGACGTAAGCGTCCGTGAGCCTCCGGTAGAACGGGGTTCTTTCCTGAGGATTGAACCCGGCCTCGATGTGCACGGTGAACCGATGGAACAACTCCGATTTCACACCGAGCCGCATACGCCGGACATTCCATTCTCGGTGCGTTCCCTGGTCCGCATCGACGGCCGCGAACTCGTACTGAAACCTTCCGCTGAAGAGCACGCTCTGGACCGCCTCGTTCTGGTCGTCGCGGTACCATTCGGCAAACTTCCAGATATCGTCGTAGGTGGACTGTGCCGTGGCCCGCTCTGGTGCAGTCAGCACCAATAATCCGCTTACAATGACGGCAAGAAGGCTACCGGTCCGATCGAATCTCATCGGCTCTCTTTTTTTGAAATCTGAATTCAAGTAAGGAGGTGGGCTTCAAGTGATCGATCTCTAACATCTCCGTGGTAGAACCGGAACCCTTGAGAGCCGGATGTCGGAGCAAGCGACCGCGTGCCCGAAGGCGTCCCTCCCCAGACCAAGAGCCGCGCGAGAAGTGATAGGGGACTGTGCCAGAACGCCCTAACTCACCGTACGGCGGAGGACGGCGTCGACCCAACGGCCATCAGGGATCGAGCGGGGCCAGCGGAAGCACCAAGACGAGCGAGAGCGACCAGGGGCTCGCATCGTCGAGATAGAGCTCGTCCCCGATCAGGTCGCCCGCCCTGGGAATCCCCGTCGCGACGTAGTCGAGGGAGACCTCCACTTCGAGGTTCCGTAGCCAGCGACCCTCGGGGAGCGAATTGAACGGATGAAGGGCGGTGTCCCACTCGAAATTGAGCTTGTGCGTATAGGCGCTGGTAGCGCCCGGCCGCTCGCCTGGACTGAACTTGTCGACAATGTCGAAGTGGGACGAGAGCCAACCTCCCGTCTGATCGGACTCGATCAGATACAGGTTGAGCTCGGCTTCGAGCTCCACCACGTTGTCGCGGATGTCGTCGCGGCCCAGCTCTGCCGCTGTGGCGCCTGTGAAGGGGTGCTCGGCGGTACTCGCGAACGGCGCGAGGCCCACCTCGAACGTCAGACCTACCCGCGGGATCACCGTGGGCACGCCGAGCGCGAAGAGCAACTCGAAGATGGCTTCGCGTTGGGTCTCCTGTACGACTCCACCGACCTCGACTCGCGCCCGGCTTCCGAGGTTTTCAAAGCTGATCGTGGGCTCGATCTTAAGCTCCGGCGCACAGAGGAACGCGCACGATCGGCGCTCCTGAGCCTCCCCGAGCGTCGGCATCAGCAGAACAGCCGCGGAGCTGGCGAGCGCAATGAGGTTGTAGGCGTGTTTGATCAACTATTTGACCCCTTGATTGCGCATTATCTAAATGGTAACTCGCTCACGATATGGCACGTCCCGCAGGCGCCGGTATAGGGAATGGGCATCGCCCTGCCCGGCGACACCCCGCTGACCCCAATATTCGTTTTCAACGGCACATCGAATACATGGGATTTGAGGGGGCCTTCCCAGTAGGCATTATTCTCTTCGTCGGCCGCATCGGCATATGGAGGCGTCTCTATCATCCTGCCAAAACTGCCTGCAATGCCGCCGGTATTGGCTGTCCCTGTCATGTGACAGTCTATACAGCGTGTCAGCTCGCCCTTCATTTTCGCGTTCAGCTCCGTTTCCATGTGAGACAGAACGTCTACACGGTGACATCTCTGGCACAGAGGGGAGCTGGAGTCGTCGGGGTCGTGAATGAGCGAGCGCGGGTAGGGTGTGCCACCATGCATATCATGGCAGTCCGAGCAGGTGACCAGCAGTCGATCGTTTCTGTACATCTTCGACTTCAGGAAATCCGAATACTGCTGGTGAGGTTTGCTCGAGTGGATATCGTCCGGCCAGATGTTGTTCTCCCTTCCAGGACCCTGCATGGTGGGCCCTTTCTTGATCGGGTCGGTAAACTTGGTAATCAGTTCGTGCCGGCTTATTCCCGGCCTCGCGAGCTCTCCTTCCACGCTGAGGGCTTGGGTATAACCCACGATCTCTCCGCCATACCCCTGCCGTCTGTCGTGGCACCTGCCACAGACCACACTGGACCGCTCTGCCGAAAGAAACATGGGGTTGACGATGAAGCGGGATCTTCCTTCGTTGGCCACATGCTCCGACCCGGGGCCGTGGCAATTTTCGCAGCCGATATTGATCTCGTCCATCTCGGGATCATCGTCTATGTTCATCGCGCCGCCAGGATCATTGACGGCGCGCACCAGAAACTGGCCGGTAGCCTCGTCTTCATACCGTTCCCAGCCCGTCAGATGACAGCTGGCGCACATGGCCTGAATGGTATTCGTGTTGACCGGCGGGGCCGTGATCAGATCGTCGGAAGTCCCGTATTGGGCGTCCGCGCCAGGGGCCCACCAGAGGTAGAACTTGTAGTCCTGCCAAATTCGCCGCGCTCGGTTCAACCTGTTGTCACGCCCGGTCATGTTATACCGAAGCAGGGTATACCATCCCAGCCGAGGTCCGAGGTCCGATGGAACCGAGACGATGTACCGCTGGTCGTGAACCGCCCCGCCGTACAAGAGCTTTATCTCCAGGTGGGCTGGGCTATTGGGGTCCGTCGGGTTGAGGGTGTTCACTATCGTGATGTAGTACTTGCCGTCGTCGCTGTTCTGCCACAAGTAAACATCGGCATAGGTCGTCTCGATCGGCAGCCGAGCATCGCCAAACGCTCTCAACCTGAACTTGTCGTTATTCCTCTGTGAATCGTAATCCCCGAGCTCGAGGTGCGTGCCGTTCTCGTAGTGGTCTGTCTCGGTGAACCACTCGAGCGCGTCGAAATAATCCGGGTGCCTGGAAAAGTCCTGCATGGGCCCGGGAGCTCCCGGTACGGTCCATCCGATCTTGTGGGCGGTTTCTTGCCAGTGCCGTTCATCCTGATGGCACCCCAGGCAACTCGAGCTGCCGACCGCTACGGCAGCCGGAGAAGGACTGCTTGAAATCCGGATGGTCCTCGATTGACCCCGCAACAGCTCGGCTGGATAACCTCTTCGGCTCTGGTCCCCACCGGGCAGGTGCTCGGTATCTTCCGCGGCGGGCGTCACATGAATAAAGAAATTGCCATCGGGCACATTCGCTATGACGAAGTTGCCTCGCGAGTCCGTCGTGGCTTGAGGAAAGCCTGTCCCTCCCAGTCGAATCGCATCCTCCAGCGGTTCATCATAGAGTTCTGCCGGGTAGGGCGGAGCATAAATGGCACTGGCAGTCATTCGCGTGGTGATGTCGATCGCCGCTGTTGGAATCAGATGGACCGTTGCGCCGACAACGGGATGCCCGGGATTAGTGGCTTCGCCGCCCACTACCAAAGCGCCAGAAGCGCTCACCACCTGGCCCGCAAACTCAGTGGGTTGATCGGCAGCCGCGAGCAGCAGCCCGGCTATCACCATCACAGCGGGCAGTGATACCACCAGACCGATTAGTTTTGCAGCGCCGTTTTGGTGCATCTCATCTTCGTTTTTCTTGCGTGAATTTCTCTGTTGGCTTGCCGGATCCCAGCGTGGGCTTCCTGACAAGGCACGGAAGGGACGAAGGCTCCGGACACCGGATCGCCTGACGCCCTTGGACCCTGCGATTAGCCGTAGCCGAGATCAGAGTGGCCCCGCCAGACGATAACCTCTGAGCTTGAAGTGTACCATTATTCATCGCCTTGGTACCGCGTGCGTCGGCATGGCGTTCGTCACGAGTGGCGTCGGGCGCGGAAGGATGGCGTTCCAGAATGGGTAGGAGGTGGGCTACAGCAGAGCGTGCCCCCAGGAAAGCGCCTTACAACGCCGCCCGGCGAAGCACGGCCTTGACCCGCGCGAGGTACACCTTGGGATCGCCGGCCTTATCGAGAAAGTCATCCGCACCGGCTTCGAGAAGCTCGGTCTCCACGTCGTCGCCGCCGAACGCAGTGCTGATCACCACCGGGATGGCCGCGGTATCCTTCGACCCACGAATCTGGTCGAGAACTTTGCGTCCGTCCATTCCGGGCATCGCCAGATCCAAGATCACCAAATGGAAGCTCGGGTCGGCCCGGAGCCGCTCCACCGCCTCGTACCCGTCCTTGGCCATCGATATCTCGAACCCCTCCGCTTCGAGAATGCTCGCCGCCTTGAGCCGGTCTTCCTCATCGTCATCGACCACGAGGATCCGGGTCGGGCCCCTGTCCTCGTTGATTTCGTCTTCCGCCTGATGCTCCCCAAGCGACCTCTCCACCTCGGCGAGTGTAGTCTTGCCTTGGGTTACCCATTCCAGCGCCACCTGACGGAGGGGACGCATGCCACCCTGAATCGCGATGCGCTGGAGCGTCTGCCAGCCCTTACGGGCTTCCACCGCGGCCAGAAAACGCGGCCCCGCGATCATGACTTCGTTCACCGGAATTCGACCCTTATATCCGGTGAATCCGCACTCATTACACCCCACGGCCCGCACCACCGGTTCGACCTCATGCTCGTCGGTAAGGCGCTGCTCCTCGGGGGTCAACTTTCCGCGGACCGGCTCGGCGCAGTCCGCGCAGATCTTCCGCAAGAGGCGTTGAGCGATCGTCCCCCTCAAGGTGGAGGCGATCGAGCTGAAGGGGAGTCCAATGGCGGCCATCCTCCCTACGGCGCTCACCGCGTCGTTCGCGTGTACGGTGGCGAGCACGAGGTGGCCCGTCATGGCCGCGTGTGAAGCGGTTTCCGCGGTCTCCTGGTCTCGAATTTCTCCTACCAGGATGACGTCGGGATCCTGCCTGAGGATAGCCCGGAGGGCCGTGCCAAAGGTGACTCCCTGCTTGATTTCTACTTGCGTCTGCGTGATCTGAGGGAGCTCGTACTCGATCGGATCCTCGACAGTCATGATGTTGACCTTACCGTCGGCCAGCTCGCGCAGGGCGCCGTAGAGGGTCGTCGTCTTTCCCGACCCAGTGGGGCCGGTCACCAGCACGATCCCCTCCCTGAGATTCATGAGCCGCCGCAGGCGCTCCAACTCGTAGGGCGGAATGGACAGATCGTCGAGGGTTTCCTGCGCGTTCGAGTCCAGGATTCGGATGACGCACTTCTCGCTGGACCTTCCCGCCGGGATCGTGGACACGCGCAGGTCGTAGGCCAGATTCTGGACCTGGACGTGCGCCTTTCCGTCCTGGGGACGAAGCCGGTCCGCAATATCGAGCCGGGCCAAAATCTTGATCCGTGAAATCACACGGTTCATGGCAGTCATCGGGAGGTCCATGTGTTTTCTGAGGACCCCGTCGACCCGGTAGCGAATTACCCCGACCCGCCGGCCGGGTTCGATGTGAATGTCGGAAGCGCCCTGCGCGATGGCATCGCGAATGAGGAGATTGGTGAGCCTCACGACCGGGGTCGCGGCGGCCGCCTCCGAAGAGATGGACTCGGGCCCCATCTCTTCGACGAGTTTGACCACGTCGTCCTCGAGATCATCGGCATCGAAGCCATCGAGGAGGGATTCGATGGCCAGCTCGGGCGAAAAGCGGTCATCCAGGATCTCCTGGATAGCACGGGGAGAGGCCACCTGGAATACGGTGGTTCTACCCGTGCTGAACCCCAGGGCCCGCTCGGCTTCTACTTGGGTGGGGTCACACGTGGCGACGAGGAGGTGCCGATCCGTCTCGTAGAGGGGAAAGACGTGGTGGCGCCGCGCCAACGCCTCGGGCACGAGAAGAGGCGCATTCGGGTCACGCACCTGGAGGTCGGCCACCTCCAGCCGGAAATACGTGGCCACCAGATCGCAAAGCTCGGAGTCCCCTATTTTGTACGCTCGGGTCACGACCGGCCATGCGTCCTTTGCCTCCGCCGAAGGAGCGACGTCCGGACGCTTCCCCTCTAACCCCGCCCTCTCCGCGACCCGTGCCAGCCAATGAACCGTGGCAGCCTTTTCACCCCCACCACGCTTCTTGCTCGTCTTCGAATCCGATGCAGGGGGCGCGGATTTCACCGAGCTCGGCGGGCTCTCGGCAACGCGCTCAGCATCGGTCACAGTTTCGTCCCGACTCACCGCGCCACCTTCCTTCTCTTGGTTCGTTTTTCCCTGTACATCGCCGCGTCGGCTTGCCGTAGCAACTCGTCGAGGTGTACCGCGCTTTCACCGTCGTTCCGCGCCAAACCGATGCTGACCGAAAGTTGAAACCGCTCCCTCGTGGTCTCGTTCAGTTCGGCAAACTCGGTCCTCAGCCGCTGGACGAGCGTCTCGGCGTCCTTCTCCGTGGTCTCGAACGCCAGGACCGCGAACTCATCCCCACTCATACGGGCAATGATGTCCGAACGGCGAAACGTATCCCGAAGCGTGTCCGCCACGCACAGCAAGGCCCGGTCACCGACGTGATGACCGAGTGTGTCGTTGATGGTCTTGAAGCGGTCGATGTCGAGATAGATGAGGGAAACCGACCGAGAGGAGCGGGCGGCAAGCTTGAGGTACTGCTCGCCGAGGTCATTGAATCCCCGCCGGTTGTAAAGGTCGGTGAGGCCATCGATGAGCGAAAGACTTCGAAGAGCATCGAGGAGACGGTGGCGCTCGATGGCATACCGCACGGATCGAAGCAGGACCGAGGGTTCGGCCTCGTCCTTACGCATGCAGTCCTGGGCCCCGCCCTGTACGGCGCGGACCGCCAGCTCATCCTCCCCCGGATTCGTCAGCACAACGACCGGAACGTTCGGGGCAAAAGCGTACATGCGCTCGAAGCTCACGATGCCCTGGCTATCGGGTAGATCGGGGTCGAGGATCACGGCATCCACACCACCGCTGGAAAGCCGCTCCAACGCCACCGCCAGCTCCGCCGCCCCATGCACCTCGGTGTCCCCATCCGTTTTCTGGAGATGCTCCCGAAGAGCGTTCAAACGGACCGGCTCAGCCTCTACGACCAGAAGGCTTGTGGGTCGATGTGAAGACTCGCTCATCTATAGGGCAACTCACGGCTTCGCGCCCCCGCCAAGGACGCGCCTATGAAGACGACGTTCGACCCAACTTCACGGTCCCTTTGGGGTTGCCCACCGGGGGAGAAATTGGACCACGATACCTACGCCAAACATAGGAGAACCCTGAGGCAGGTGCCAAGGATATTTTCGCTGAGCTGGGCTATCTCCCATCAGGGTTCGCAAAACACGACGCTTCCTTCCGGTCTTGACGGTGGGTGATTGAAATGAACCTCAGATGCGAAGGATCATGGGCCGTCCCGCTCCACCGGGATCGTGAGGCGGGCCCTGGCCCCCTCCCCCTCGGAAGAATTTTCCAGCGTCAGCGTACCACCGTGACCTTCGGCAATCTGCCGGCAGAGAGCCAAACCGATCCCGCTTCCGCCCGGTTTGGTCGTGTAGAAGGGAACGAACAGGTTTCCGGTGTCCACCGGCAAGCCGGGGCCTTCATCGGCGACCACCACCTGCAGTCGACCGCCTGTCACCGACCAGGACACGTCCACCCTACCCTTGGTTTCGAGGGCGGCGTCCACGGCATTTCTCACCAGGTTGATCAGAAGCTGTTCGAGTTGGTCCGCGTCCGCCTGGACGGTGACGTCCGGCCCGGTGCGTACGCCGACCTCCAGTCTGGTTTCGATCGCCACGACCCGTCGCACCAGCGCCTTCACTTCTACGGCAGCGAGCCGGGGTTCAGGAAGCCGAGCGAGCTGAGCATACGAAGCCATGAACCTTCCCAAAGACTCCGCTCGACCGGCGATCACCTTGAGGCCGCTCTCGACGTCCTCCACGAGATCGGGAGGAAGGGATGCTCGTCGGGTCAAACTCTGTAGGCTTCCGGCAATCGACTTGATGGGCGCCAAAGAGTTGTTGATCTCATGACTCAGCACCCGGATGATGCGCTTCCAGGCCTGCCGCTCCTCCTCCCGGAGCGCACGGCTGAGATCTGAAAGGATGATCAGCCGCAAGGGATGGCCCTCTTGGCGTACCACGGTTCGTCTGAGCTCCCAAAGGCCGGTCCCCCCAGGATGATTGAGCTCGAGCGTGCGTGGTGCGATTCCGCTCAGGGTTTCCTGGAGCCGAAGGTCGGCGGCCGGTGTGCCGATCAGTCGCTCGCTAGGCTGACCCAGCAGCGCCTCGCCCGCCCGGTTCAGCAGCCGGAGGGTTTCGCTTTCATCGAAGGCGAACACCGCCAGATCGACCTCTTCCAGCACCTTTCGAAGCAGAGCCGTGGCCTCCACCGCGCCCAAGCGCTGCTCCCGAAGGACCTCCTCGAGCGCGTTCGCCTCGGCATACGTGAGGGCGAGGGCACCACTGGATCCCGCGCCCCGGACCCGAATCGAGAAGTCTCCCTCCCGCAACGCTGCCAGCATGTTGGAAAGCGTCTGCAGAGGGCGTACCACCCTGGCCCGTAGCGCGTAGGTGAAGCCAGCCCAACCCCCGAGGAGAAAGACGGTAACACCCCATCGGAGTCCGGCCGAATAGGGACCCATCCAAAGAAATGCGAGTGAGATGGCGATTCCGGGCAGCGCCGCCAGAAGGGCCAACACGACGATCCGGTGGTCGTGGGGAATACGCTCCCACCATCCGCTCATTCGATGCTTTTCACCCCCGCGTCACTCGGACTCGTTGCCGAGCCCGTACCGCGAGAGCCGCCGGTACAAAGCGCTACGGCTGAGTCCGAGTTCTTTTGCGGCGCGAGAGACGTTACCGCGGGTCCGATCGAGCGCCTTCTTGATCAAGACTCGCTCCGCCTCTTCCAGGGTGAGCTGATCCATCCTCGCACCCGCGTCGGGACGCCGAATCAGCCCGAGATCCTCCGAACGGATCAACTCTCCCTGCGCCATGAGCACCGCGCGCTCCACCGAGTGCTCGAGCTCACGGACGTTGCCCGGCCACGAATGCCTGAGCAAGGCCTCTATAGCATCTTCGGCGAAGCCCTCGACCGAGTTCCTGTACCGAGCGCGTTGACGCTCGAGAAAATGCAACGCGAGGGTCACGATGTCCTCGCTCCGCTCTCTCAATGGAGGTAGGTGGAGCTCGACGGTATTCAGGCGATAAAGCAGATCTTCCCGGAACTCGCCGGCGGACACGATTTCTGAGAGATCCGCGTTCGTAGCCGCGAGAATGCGGACGTCCACCTTCCTTATCTTGGACGAGCCCACGCGCTGAATCTCCCCGGTCTCCAGCACGCGCAGAAGCTTCGCTTGTTGTTGCAGCGAGAGGTTCGCGATCTCATCGAGGAAGAGCGTACCCCGGTGCGCCAACTCGAAGCACCCGATGCGATCCGCTTTGGCGTCCGTGAACGCCCCCTTCACGTGCCCGAATAACTCGCTTTCGAACAGCCCTTCGGAAAAGCCTCCGGCATTGACCGCCACGAACGTGTTCTTCACCCGCCCCGACACAGCATGAAGCCAACGGGCTACCACTTCCTTTCCTGTGCCATGCTCACCGGTGATCAACACGTTGGCCTCCGAGGGTCCCACCCGATCCATCATCTTAAGAACTGGTTTCATGACGTTGGATGCGGCGATGAAGTCCGGTGCGTCCTCGCCACGGAGCCAGCGGTTCTCGTCCTCGAGGTGTTGACCCCGTCGCAGAGCCCTACCCAGCTCGACCTGAGTCCGCAGGGTCTTCAGGAGCCGCTCATTGTCCCAGGGCTTCTCGACATAGTCCCGAGCCCCCCGCCGCATGGCCTCCACCGCCCCGTCCACGCTTCCCCAAGCCGTCATGACCAACACCGGGAGAGTAGCATCGAGGCTCCGAATCTGGGTGAGGAGGTCCATCCCCTCCCCGCCTGAGGTAGTATCCCGCGCGTAGTTGAGGTCCATCAGTACCGCGTCGAAATCCGCCTGCTCGATGGTGGAAAGGATACGCGGGGGCGAGTTGGCGGTAACGATCTCGAAGCCCTCAGCCTTCAAGAGAATGCGAAGCGCTTCCAAGACATCCGCCTGGTCGTCCGCGACCAGGACACGCCCGGCGTTCGTGGTGCTCATTCCCTACCGCCTCTCGTTCGCAAGCCAGTCGTCCTCGGACGAATAGTCCTCGCGAGCCACTGGTGCTTCCGGGCTATTCGTCGACGATCCAGCCGTCCTTGAGCTGAATGACACGCTGGCCGTACGCCGCGTATTCCTCGTTGTGTGTGACCTGAATGATTGTGGTCCCCTCGCGATTCAGATCGGCGAGTAGCTCCATGATCATGCGGCCCTGGCTCGAATGCAGGCTTCCGGTCGGCTCGTCGGCCAGAATGACCTTCGGCTCCGCGATGACCGCCCGGGCCACGGCGACAAGCTGCTGTTGGCCCCCGGAGAGCTGCGAGGGATAGAGATCCTTCTTACCGACGATCTGAAATCGGTCGAGGGAGTCAGCGACGATGGCCTGGCGCTCCTTCCGCTTTACGTTCCGGTAGGAGAGAGGAATCTCCAGGTTCTCATAGACCGTGAGATCGTCGAGCAGGTGGTATTGCTGAAAGACGAATCCGACGTAGCGCTTGTTGAGTTCGATGCGCAAACGAGGCTTCATGGCGTGGGCCGGCTCACCGGCGAGCCAATATTCGCCCCGCCAATCTCCGTCCAACATCCCCAGGATCGACATCAGCGTCGATTTTCCGGCACCGGAGGGCCCCATGATCGTGACAAAGTCGCCGGCTTCGATCTCGAGATTGATCCGCCGGAGGACGAAGGTCTCACCCGCACCGGTCTTGTATGACTTCTCGAGGCCCTTCGTCCTTATCAGTGCCATGAAATCGTTTCGCAGTTAATATTTAAATTATTGCTGTTACAGGGTTTAAACATGTTCATATTCGAAGATACTTTAAATAGATGATGTTTCTTGCCAATACGGGTATCCCAAAATCGGACACTCCATGACTCCCGTCAACGGACCGCTGAGCTTCCCCCAACACGAAGGGGGCGGCCCGAAGGCCTCCCCCCCCGACAACGCTCTGCCCTGATCGGTCTTCAAATGTCGAAGCCGCTCTCCTCCAACTCCTGTGCATGGGCTTCCCGGTTGGCGTCTTCCTCGTCCACCACCTGGCCGTCGAAGAGGTGCACCGAACGATCGGCGACCGTCGCGTACCGTGGATCGTGCGTCACCATGCAGATGGTCGCACCCTCGTCGTGCAACTCCTTCATGAGGTCCATGACCGCATTCCCGTTCTTCGAGTCGAGGTTCCCGGTAGGCTCGTCCGCAAGCAGGATGAGTGGCTTGCCGACGATGGCCCTCGCCACCGCCACACGCTGCTGCTGACCCCCCGAGAGTTGACTGGGATAGTGGTTCATGCGGTGCGCCATTCCGACCCGTTCGAGCGAGGTGTGCACGCGCTCCTTTCGCTCGGCCCCCGGCATTCCACGGTAGGTGAGCGGAAGCTCCACATTTTCGTAGACCGTGAGATCTCCGATCAGGTTGAACGCCTGGAATATGAATCCGATCGCCTGGTTGCGGATTTTGGCTCGCTGTGATGCCGTGAGCTCGGCAACAGGCTCGCCGTCGAGCAGATAGACCCCCGTCGTTGGGGAGTCCAGCAGCCCTAGGATCGACAGCAACGTCGTCTTGCCACAACCGGACGGACCCGCGATCGACACGAACTCACCGGCCTTGATCTCCAGGTGGATCTGTGACAAAGCATGGGTTTCCACCTCCTCGGTGTAGAACACCTTGCTGAGGCCCTGAAGGTCGATCAGCGTGGATCCGGTGCCTGGCTCTAGCGTTTTTTCCATCATCCCTCCCTTGCAACCCCACAAGTACTACGGCGAATGTGAATGGCCGGTAGGCCGGCCGGCCTCCTAATACCTCAATCGTACCCGATCGAATCCGTCCCACTGGGACATGTCCGAAAGGATCACGATATCCCCCTCCTTCAGGCCCTCGAGCACCGCGATCTCGTTGACCGAGCTGGCCCCCAGCATCACGTTCACCCGCTGGGCATACTGGCCGTCCTCGACCACCAAGAACATTCCCACCCGCTGATTCGCCTGGCCGTACGCGGGGCGTCCCACGTACGTCACGTCGTCCAGCCGCTGGATGACCACGTTGCCGTCGATGCTCAGGTCCGGACGGGCGCTCCGCGGAAGGTCGCGCGGAAGCGCAACGTCGATGGTCACGGTGCCGTTCTGCACCGAAGGATCGATACGCACGACCTGTCCAATGATCGTATCGTTTCGTGTGTCGATGTACGCCACCTGGCCCACGGCGATGTCTTGAGCTTGCGTCTGGGGAATCCGGACCTCGGCCTTCAGACGCCCCGGCTGCACCACCCTCGCGAGCGTCTCGCCGGACTGAACCCACTGGCCCTCGTCGAGCGGGAGCTCCGCCAGAACGCCGGAGACGCCTGCCGTCACCTCCATCGAATTCACCCGATCACGGTTGAAGTCGACGATGTCGGTGAGACTACTGATATTCACCAGTTGAGCATTCACCTGGTCGACGGCCGAGACCGCGAGCAACTCTATCTGTTCCTCCTCGAGACGAACCCGCTCCTCAAAATCCGTCACCGCGTCCCTGGTTCTGGCCAACTCGGTCGCGGCGACCAACTCCGGGTTCGTTTCGTATAGGCGCTGGTTGATGGCCTGGTCACGTTGGGCATTCTGCAACTGGTTGCGCAACTGGGCTAGCGCCCCCGCCTGTGTGAGCCGTTGAGTCTGCAGCGTCGAGCGTGTTTGAATCAGCGTGGCTTCGGCCGTGTTGAGCGCCTGCTGAGCCTGGAGCAGCGCGATATCCACATCCGGATTGCTCATCCGGATGATCACGGTGTTTTCCTCGATCACGGTTCCAGGCAAGACCATGATCTGCTCCACCCGCCCGGCCGTCAGCGCCGTGACCCATCGCATCTGCTCCGGCACGAGGGTACCGGGCCCCCTCACCTGGCGAATCATGGTTCCGTGCATCACGGTGTCCATCCATACCGTCGCCGCATCCACGGTGGGCGCGGCAGGATCAAGATTTCTCAACCCCACGGTGACCCCGATCAGGGCCAAGGCCGCGACCGACCACTGGATGATTCTTTTTCTGGTTTTCGGCTTGGGATCGCGGGCAATGTCCACGATGACCTCACTCTCTAGAAGTTTCGGCCGGAGCGACTATGACCACCCGGCTTACGATTCGCTTCCCTACGCTTCGGGCCGGAGCCGCTGGCCCACGGCGTTTTCCAGGTTCGCCAGCTCGAGATGGAACGCGTATAGACCGTCCAGGTAGGCGCGCTCCCCCTCCGCCATCGTACGTTCCGCATCGAGCAGGACAAGAAAATTGTCCGCGCCCAATGCATATCGCTGACGAGACAGCTCCAACTGTTCCGCAGCCACCTCGCGGTTGCGCTCCTCCACCTGCACCACATTGAACGCCGTCGTCAGCGCGTCGTACGCGGACGTCACCTCAGTCCTGATTCGTAGTTCTTCCGCCCGCCGAAAATGCTCGGCATCCTCCAACGCGTTGGCGGCCTGGGACACCTGCCGCTCTCTACTGAAGCCGTTGAAAATCGGAATGCTCACACTCAACGTCGCCGAGAAGGGCTGTTGTGTGAAGTTGAAGGGAAAGACCTCGTTCGAGGCGAGAATCGCTTGGCGGGCTTCATCGGTGATTTCCAGCGCGCTGCAATCCCGCGGGAAACCCGCCAACGGCGTCGTCAAACCCGATGATATGCTGTTGAACGTGTTGCAGTTCGCGATGGACCCAACGGCGCCTGCCTCCGCACTTGCGACGATGAACTCCCCGTTCTGGATTTCCTGCGTGAAGCCGGACCAGGAGCCGGTAAGCGAAACGTTCGGAAAATATTGCCCTCGGGCCTGTCGGAGGTTGGCGCGCCGCGCCGCCGCGCTGGCCTCGAACGCGTTGAGCCGAGGGTGTGACTCAAGGGCAATTGAGATCAACTCGGTATTCGTCCACGTGGGACGGAACACCTCGAATTGGCTCACCAACTCCACCTCGGCGCCGAAATTGAGGCCGACCGTCTCCAGGAGCCTGAGGGTCCCTACGCGCAGAGCCGACTCCGCCTGTAGCAGCGCAACCGAGTCGCGTCCCGCCTGGACTTGCGCCTGTTTGGCGTCGGTGATGATGGCTGCCTGGGCATCCACGCGTGCTTGCGCGATTTCAAGATTTTCGATCGAGCTCTCGACCTGACGTCGGGCTACCTCGACCTGGTCTCGCGCACGTAACGTGGTCATGTATTGGAGCGTCACCAGGTTGCCCATCGTAAACTCCGCCGCGTCGGTGAGAGCGCGGGCGGCATTCCGATCCGCCTTGGCGCTGCTGACCCCGAAAAGGGTGTTTCCGTTCAGGGTGTAACTCGCCTGGAGTTGATAGAACGATGTGTAAAGCGCCCCCTGCCCGATCCCACCCGTGTTGATCGTCCCAATCCGGGACAGACCCGGAGCTCGGTACACAGCGGCTCCAAACGCCGTGAGCGACGGGACAAAGAGGTTACTCACCGCCTCCCTCACGGCCCAATCGGCCGCCGCTTCATCGTTCTGCGTGGTGAGAAAGATGGCGTTGTTCTCGCGGGCGAGGTCGATCGCCTCGTCCAAGGTAAGGCGCACCGGTTCCTGCCCGAGCGCCATTGCCGCCGTAGCCAAGAGTGCAACCGCTGTCAGGGTCAATGCTCTCTTCGCGGGCTCTGCCTCCCAATCCGCCATTCGCGTCACTCTCGATGTCATTCCCGTCATCCTGAATCTCCGCCTCCGCTCATGCGCCCCTCCATAGTGAAGCGAGGTCCGATCGGAGTCGGCCCAAGGGCCAACCCTTCCACCACCCACGTGCACCACACCCTCCGACCGGGCCCCGCATCGCTCGTTTTCATGCCGTCCGTTCATGCCCCTTCATTAAGAAAGGTTCGTGCCAAGAAACATGAATCGTCCCAAATTGTTATCTTTATTGGGGTTACAACGTTCGTCGCCTCGTCCGGTACCTCCACCAAGTGCTCATCTTTGGGACGTCGAATCCCAATATCGGACACTCGCAGCAGGCCCACGCTGGCGGCGTTGATCCCTACGGAGCCACTCGAGCGCCGGTTTCGACTCGCGCCCCCTGGAAAACCCTGGAGGACTCGTCAACACAACCATCGGGGCGCCCTGAGCGGCGGGGCACGCTTCCTGCAATCCTGTGAGGCTTCTATCTTGGCGCGGCACACCGACCCCAACGGGAGCGAGTACAGGACGATGGTCACCGAGGAAACCCTTCTGGAACTCGATCGGCGCCTCGGTTCAGACAGGATGGAGGTCGATGCACCGCTCGCGCCGCTGACCACGTTTCGCATTGGGGGCCCGGCTGACCGGCTCTTTCACGCGCGCACGCCGGACGATCTGGCGAACGCCATCCTGGCGGCTCGGGAACTCGGCATCCCGCATTTCCTGCTGGGTATGGGTGCCAACGTGCTCTTCGGGGACCGAGGCTTTCGGGGGCTGGTGATTCGCTCGGAGGTGGGCGGAATCGAGTTCTTCGACGACGACCGGGTCCGCGCTGGTGCCGGGGTGGAGACCCATCCCGACCTCATTGAGGCGACGGTATCCCGTGGGCTCGGTGGCCTGCATCACTTTGTCGGAATCCCGAGCACGGTGGGGGGGGCCATGTGGCAAAATCTCCACTTTCTCTCACCGGCACCGGAGAGGGCCCGCACCGTCTTCATGGATGAGGTGGTCGAGTGCGCCGAAATCCTTTCAGAGGAAGGCGAGCGGCGCACGGTGGATCGGGAATACTTCAGCTTCGGCTACGACTACAGCATCCTGCACGAGAGGAACGACGTCGTCCTTACGGTGGACTTCAAGTTGTCCCCTGCCCCGCCTGAGGAACTGCGTCGGGTGATGAAGGAAAACCTGGCCTGGCGAAAGAACCGCCACCCAGACCTGGCCACGTTGCCCAGCGTGGGCTCGATCTTCCAGAAAATCGAAGGAATCGGCGCCGGACGGCTCATCGACCAGTGCGGCCTCAAAGGGCAGACCGAGGGGGGCGCCCAGATTTTTTCCGAGCACGCAAACATCATCGTAAACCGGCGCAATGCAACCGCCTCGGACGTCCGCGCCCTGATCGACCTCGCTCAGAAGCGAGTCGCCGACGAGCTGGGATACGAACTCGTGCCGGAGATCACGTTTGTAGGGGAATTTTGACCTAGCTCGCCACACCCGCGATCTCCCGCAACAGGGCCGGGTCGAGTTCGTGGCCTCCAGGATGCGTGATCGTCTGGAAGGGGATCCCAAGCGCCTCCAGTTTTTTTTCTTGAGAGGCGTGGGCCTCGTCAGAGATGAAGTGATCTCGAAGCCCACGTACCAGAACGAGTCCCGCCGATCCCAACCGCTTGGGTCCCCGTTCCAGATCGAAATCGTCGGGAAGATACGCTCCCCAAAGGATGATCCGCTCTACGGCAAAGTCTCCCGCCGCCACCCACCGACAAACGGTTTGGGCACCTTGTGAGAACCCCAGCACAGTGAGTCGCGGAGGCGCTCCACCGGACTCTCTGGTCCCGTCGTCCGGGACCTCGCGGGGAACCTCGTCCAGGGGCTCGTCCAAGATCTCGTCGACTGCCTCGTCCAGGAACTCGTCCAACACCTCGTCGAGAACTCCATCGAGAAATCCCACATAGTCGCTGATTTCGTTCTCCCGGTCCTCCCGCGTCATCCACGTGGCGCCGACCGGGACTTCCTTTCCGTGGCGGCCCTCCGTGTCGTGGAGGTAGAAGCGAGAGAGGCCTTCGGGCGCCACGATCAGCCGGTTTGGGTCGTCCAGGTCGGCGAACCGCCGGAGAAAGCGCCGTGCCAACTGTCGATATCCATGGCACACGACCCAGATTTCTCGGAGCTGCGTACCGGCCGATCCGAGGGTGAAGTAGCGCCCCGTTCGGGCAACCCGAATATGATGTTCCCTCACTGCTGGAATCGGAATGGGCTGTTCACTGCATCGAGGGTCGGTAGGGCCAGGTCCCTCTCGGACAGAGTGGGATTCTTTACGGGCCAGGGAATCCCGATCGCCGGATCATCCCAAGCGATCCCCCCATCGAGCGCAGCGTCGAATTCGTTCGAGACCTTATAGACCAGGTCCGCGCGCTCGCTGACGCAAACGTATCCATGCGCGAACCCCTCGGGAATGTACAAAATCACCCCATCCTCTCCAGAGAGAGCCCCCCCGGCCCACTGGCCAAACGTGGGAGAGCCCACACGGAGGTCCACCGCGACGTCGAATACATCCCCGTGGACGACCCGGACCAGCTTCGCCTGTCCCTTCGGCGGCGCCTGGTAGTGCAGCCCGCGCAGCACCCCGCGGGTTGAACGGGCATGATTGTCCTGAAGGAAGACGTCCGGGATTCCCGCAGCCTCGAACGCTGAGGCGCGGTAGGTCTCCGAAAAGAAGCCCCGGCGATCACCGTGCTGGACCGGCGTGATTCGGATCACGTCTGGGATTGCGAGAGGCTCGAATCGAAAGGACATAGAAACGTAGGCTGGATGCGGTCGTGGTATTAGTGTCGTAGTAAGAGCCTTGCGCCGCTCAAGCGAGCGAGCTGCGCTGAAAGTTGAGCACGGGCCGCTCGGCCGGCAACCGTGAGGCGGACTGCGGCGCCCATTCCGCGTCCGTCTGGAGAAAGGACCATGACGCCTATCGTTCTAGAGAGGAGGCCCAGCCTTCTCAAATTGCCGGCCTTTCTTGGGCTGGTCCTCTTCGTGGCTGTGATGCCGCGCGGCGTCTGGTCACAGACCCCGGATTCGCTGGCCCCTCCGCCGAGCGAGATGAAGGTAAACCCCTTCTCCGGATTCGAAACGTTTTACCTGTCGAACGGATTGAGAGTCTGGTTCAAGCAAATGCCGCAGGCCCCCAACGTCTCTATCAGCCTCGGTGTGCCGTACGGATGGGATTCGGATCCTCGCGGGAAGGAGGAGCTCGCACACCTGACGGAGCACATCCTTTTTTCCGATCACGACGGACGCACCGAGCAGGAAATCAACGACGCGATCGACGGCATCGGTGGCCGCCACAACGGATTCACCACCCCGGATCATACTTGGTACTATGTGACCGTTTCGAAGGAGCACGGGGGGTTCGCCCTCGAATGGTTATCCCGGGTGTTATCCCCGCACGTGATGGGTGCCGACGTCGTGGAGCGGAACCGCCAGCCCGTGGCTCTGGAGATCAACGCGCAACCGCGTGAGTTTTTCGAAGGCCTGTGGGCGCTGCTCAACCCTTCCTGGCTCCTGCCTCGCGATTTTTGGCGGCGTGAGTTTCGTATGAAGACCCGAGGTGGCCGCCGGTACGACCGCTGGGCTAGCCTACAACGCATCACGCCGGAGGACGTCGCCGATTTCTACGAACGTTATTACGTGCCGGAGGCGATGACGCTCACGGTGATCGGGGACCTCGGCCGCAGCGAAGTCCTGGAAATCGCGGAGCGCACGTTCGGATCCCTCATCAAGAGGCACGTTCCTCCCAGGGAGGTGGCCGTAGAAGACCCCGCCCGACGGCGGGCCACCTACTACTGGGGGTTCGGCCCCAACGTGCGGTATTCGGCTCAGTACAAGCTCTTCAACAGCAATACCCAGGATGATTTGATGCTGCTGTTCGTCCGCGACCTGTTGAGGCGCCGTCTGAATCAACGCCTTCGGTACGGAGAACAGAAGGCGGTGTATGGACTACAGGTCAGCACCACGCAGAGAGGGCCGGGCGGATTCCTGCAGATTGAGGGCTCCATCGCGGAGAGCGAATACGACTTCGCCCAAGGAATCATCGACGAGGAGATCGCAGCCCTCGTAAATGGTACGCTGCCTCCCGAGGAATTCGAAGCGGACCGAACCGCCCTAGTCGAGCGTCTTCGCGGGGAAAACTCGACGGCACAAGCCCTCAACTTCTGGGTGCTTCGCAATTTCTACGACCCCTCCAAGTATGCGGACTTCCCGGATCTGCTTTCCTTCTTCGCGGATGTGACCCAAGACGAGGTGGCAGAGTTCGCGGCCCGCACCTTCGTCTCTGAGCGAGAAGTCACCACACTCGTCAGAGCGCAGCCGATGAGCCAAGGAATGCTTGCGATCGTCGCCCTCTTGCTCGTGTTCCTCACGGTTCGGGGGGTCGCATGGACCCTCACGCGCCCGGTGACGATGGCTGGCATTCTTTATGTGGCGCGTTTTCGGATGCCCATTCCGCTGCTGATCGGTGCGGTGGTCGGCTTCGGGGCTGTCGGATTGATCGTGGGCCGGCTGATCGTTTTCGTCGTTCAGGCCTTGGCACTCGCCTTCGTCGTGACCATCGACAATTACAATAGCCAACTGCTGTTCTATGCAGCCATGCTCACCACGGCCGTCGCACTCTCCATCCTCTATCTCTCGCTGTTCCCCCATAAGATCATCGTGTTTCCGGACCACCTCCGCATCAAATTTCTGGCGTATCGGTCCCGCGTCTTGAAGCCCGACGACTTGTTGGAGATTTCGACCCGCCGATTTCACCAGGTCTGGTTCCGGAAGGACGTGTTTCGTTCCGTACCGCTCGCGTTGGGCCTGGTCGGGCCGGGAATCTACCTGCGGCCAACCAAGGGAAGAGCGTATTTTTTCCGGACGAGAAACACCGCGGAACTGGTCGATGTGCTAGGGGGGTGGCGGGGAGCGTCGGTTTCACCTGCCGCAGTCAAGAAAAAGCCGATCGTCAGAGACCCTTTGGAGGACGCGGAGGACACAGCGGATTGGATCGCTTCGATCTCCACGGACTCGATCCCGAAGGGCGATGCGCCATCGCCCTCCAACGCGTCGGACCCGCTCCCGGAGCTCGACGAGCCATCGGCTTCGATCGCCCCTGACCCGATCCCGGAGCTCGAGGAGCCGTCGGATTCAACCGACCCTGACCCGCTCCCGGAACTCGAGGAGCCGTCGGTTTCGGGAGTCCCGGACCCGCGTCCGGAGGACGAGGAGGCACCGGTTTCGATCGCTTCGATGCTCCTGGGCCCGTCGGCAGGCGACGAGGAGCCACCGGCTTCGATCGCTTCGATGCTCCTTGGCCCGTCCGCGGGCGACGAGGAGCCCCCGGTTTCGATCGCTTCGATCGCTCCGGACGCGATCTCGGAGGACGAGGGCGGGGAGGTCGACTTTGACAACGCCGGGATGAACGAGGGCGACATCAAGGATCTGCTCGGAGATTCCTATGATCCGGACGCGGACAAGAAATTCTGACGAAATAGGACCGCTCCGCGCGCCGGATGCCTAGACCGCGATTCGCGTCAGATCCCTTCCAAAGCGGATCCTCACGCGAATGAGGAGAAAGAGCGCCACCGCTGCCAGCCCGGACGCCAACCCCCACCAAAGCCCCAGCGGTCCGAGCCCGCCCGGAAAGGCCAGGTAAAGGCTGATGGGCAACCCGATCAACCAGAACCCGACCAGGTTGACGAGCATCGGCGCGAGTGTATCGCCGACTCCCCTGAGCACACCCGACCCCACCGCTTGTAATCCGTCGAAGATCTGGAAAATTCCGGCCACAGGGATGAGCGTGGTGGCGAGCCCCACGACCTCCAGGTCGGGGGTATAGAGGCGCGCCAAGAAACCAGGAACGCTCAGGAACACCGCTCCGGTGCACGCCATCACGGCACCGGCGACCAACAACCCTGCCCCTGCCGAACGCCTGGCCCGCTCGGAGTCTCCGGCACCCACGGCCTGCCCCACGAGCACCGTGGTCGCCTGTGTCACCCCCACCGCCATCATGAAGGTCACACTCGCCAAGTTGATTGCGACCTGATGGCTCGCCATGGGGATCGTCCCGAGCATCCCCATCAGAATTCCAATTGCCCCGAACACTCCGAACTCGAGAAAGAACTGGATCCCGATGGGAACCCCGAGCCGGCACATCCGGAGCAGGGGCTCGAGCATGAGCGCGTCGCTTCGGAGCGGCCGCAGATAGGGTCGAAGAAGCGGCCAGGCGACTGACACCAACGTAAGGAGCATGAACCACCGGCTGAGCGTCGTTGCCCAGCCGGATCCGACCGCGCCCAAGGCGGGAGCACCCAGATTTCCGAAGATGAGCACCCAGTTGAAAAAGACGTTGGCGGCGTTCGCCAGGACGATCACAACGACGATCGGCCCCACCCGACCCATCGATTGCAGACCCTGCCGTAAGACGATGAAGAGGAAGAAGGCCAGCACGCCCGGTATGGATACCAACGCATAGTCGGCCGCTATCGGAATCACTTCCTCGGGTTGGCGAAGAAAAGCGAGCACCGGGCGCCCGGGCATCAGAAGAAGGGAACTCAGGACCGCCAAGCCGACCGCAATCACGAAACCTCGTTGAAACGCCCGCGCGATCCCGGCGCGGTCGCCGGCCCCAAAGGCTTGAGAAACGAGGGGATCCAAGGCGAAGAGCGTGCCCATCCCGAAGCTGGTGGTCAGGAAAAAGTAGAGGTTCCCGAGCGCTACCGCGGCAAGATCCCTCGGTGAGACGTGTCCCACCATGATCGTATCCACCGCCCCCATGAGGATGAATCCCACCTGGACGGTGGCCACGGGTAACGCCAAGCGGAGCAGCGCGGTGATGTGGTCCCTCGTTGGAACCATCTGGCGTATGACGTGCATGAGCGCAAACGATCATCGGAGTAGAAAAAAGCACCGCGCCGGGCCCCGAGGGGGGTCCGGCGCGGGAAGGAAGAATAATACATTCTCCCGGACCGGCCTGCGAGACGGCTCAGGCCTGCTCGTCCCCCGCTAGGTCCGGCCCCTCGTCCGCCACCGGACTCTGAGAGAGCCGTCGAGCCCGATCGCGCCGGATTTCCAGGAGGAGTGCCCGCTCCTCTTCCAACTCATCACGCATGGGCTGCCTGCGGACGCTGGTGCGCGCCATGAAAAAACTGGAACAGAGTGTGAGAGGAAAACCAAGGCAGAAAGCCGCGAGGCGCTTGAAGCCCCGCTCCCCGTCACGGAGGTACGCACCGTAGGCGACGTTAGCCAGGATCCAAACAAGCGGACCTAGAATACTTTCCAGCATCGACTTTTCCGCGCTCCAAATCTGAGTGCTGGCCCACTTCCGCACGGTGCGTCCGCATCATGCGCCGCACGGCGCCTATCGTGCATCGGGGCCGTACGGGCGGGGCCCTCGAGTCGTGAACCAGGGCCACCCGGCTCACCAAGCATACCCGGTCGTCCACCATTGGGTCGGCTCCCGATGACCCCTGCCTGACGGACATCGTGCCGAACCGGTATCTTGGCCGTGAGGCATTGACCCGTCGATGGCCACGGGTCCATCGACCACCGCTCAGGGGGGGGAGCCCCGTAGCTCGGGAGAGCCCATCACAACATGGCTGGATCTGCCGAATCAACAGGGACATCGCTCGGGCGCCTGTGGAAGCGGCTTTCAGGGATTCCGGGGGGGAAGTGGGTATTCAGCCAGGCGTTGCGGCTCAGTGTCCCGTACAGCGCCACCATCGGTGCGCGTGTCGAGGCGCTGGAGCCGGGGTACGCCCGCCTGTCGCTTCGGGATCGCCGCCGGGTTCGCAACCATCTTCACTCGGTACACGCCGTGGCGCTCGTCAATCTCGGCGAGTTGACGAGCGGCCTCGCCATGCTCCTGGGCCTACCGCCCACCGTCCGCGGCATCGTGACCGATATTTCCACGGAGTTCGTGAAGAAGGCGCGCGGTCGGCTCACCGCCGAGTGCACCTGTGATCCCCCCGCCGTCCTGGAGCCTACCGACTACACGGTCACCGCGGAGATCCGGGATCGAGCTGGGGAGGTCGTGGCCCGCGTGGTGGTGTTGTGGCGGCTGGGACCCAAACCGTGACGGAGACACCCCTGATGGTAGACGCTGGAATCGCCATTCCCATCGTCTGCGGCGCAATGTACCCCTGTTCCAATCCCGAGCTCGTCGCGGCCGCCTCACAAGCGGGCGGGCTCGGGGTGCTCCAGCCGATCTCTCTCACCTTCGTGCACGGATACGACTTCCGGGCCGGCATCCGCAAAATCCGTTCGCTCACCGACCGACCGATCGGCATGAACGCGCTCATCGAGCAATCTTCGAAACTGTACCGGCGCCGGATGGAGGAGTGGATCGATGTTTCGCTGGAGGAGGGTGTGCGGTTCTTTGTGACCTCACTGGGGAAGCCGGACTGGGTGGTTCGACGGGTCGAGCCGGTGGGCGGTCGGGTATATCATGACGTGACCGAGCGTAAATGGGCCCAAAAGGGCCTCGATTGTGGCGTCCACGGCCTCATAGCCGTAAACAACCGGGCCGGTGGACACGCGGGACCCCTCGAAGTCCGGGCTCTCCTGGACGACGTCGGTGATCTCGGCCTGCCCGTCGTATGCGCAGGCGGCGTTGGGAACGAGGAGGAATTCGTCGCCGCCCTGAGAATGGGATACGCCGGAGTGCAGATGGGCACCCGCTTCATCGCGACGGACGAATGCTCTGCCAGTGACGAATACAAGCAGACCATCGTGGACGCGAACGAGGACGACATCGTGCACAGCGAGCGTCTCACCGGCGTGCCGGTCGCGGTGATCAACACCCCCTCCGTGCAGAGGTTGGGCCTGCGTGCGGGGCCGCTGGCCCGTTGGATGCTTCGCGGGCAGCGTACCAAACACTGGATGCGCACGATCTACGCCGTGAAGTCCTTTTGGCAGCTTCGCCGGGCTCTTCACGCCACGAGCGCTGGAGGAGACTACTGGCAGGCCGGAAAGAGCGTGTCCGGAATTGGCACCGTTGAGCCCGTGGCCTCGATTATCCGTCGCTTCTGCGAGGCGGCACGATCTGCGGGACTGCCCGCCAACGACGAATAGCGGCTGGGGTCTCGCTAATTCAGCCAAACGCTATATCGGACAGACGAGCTTCCCCAGCTTTTCGGTCAGCTTCATGTTCTCCGAGTAATCCACCGGGCAGTCGATGATCACAACCGTGTCGTCGGCGATGGCCTGCGTGAGGACGGGAACCAGTTCGTCCGCGGCCTGCACCCTATAACCCTTGGCCCCGAAGCTCTCGGCAAATTTCACGAAGTCGGGATTGTTGAAGCTGATATGGCTGGGTCGTCCGAAGTGCTGTAGCTGGTGCCAGTGGATCAAGCCATACTCGGCGTCGGTCCAGATGAGAACGATGATCGGGGTCTCGATACGAAGAGCGGTCTCGATCTCCTGACAGTTCATCAGGAAGCCTGCATCGCCCGTCACGGTAACCGCCGTGCGGTCGGGGTGGGCCAGCTTGGCCGCGATGGCACCGGGCACGCCGATCCCCATGCTGGCGAAGCCGTTCGAGATAATGCAGGTGTTGGGCCGCTCGGCCTCATAGAGCCGGGCGGTCCACATCTTGTGAGCACCCACGTCGCATACGACGATATCCTCGGGCTCGAGCACCTGGCGGAGGTCCCAGAGAATGCGCTGGGGCACGATGGGAAACGCCGGATTTTCCGCGTGCTCAGAGTGCTCTCGGAGAACGAAGTCCCGCAGCGTTCCAAGCTTTGGCTCCTGCTGGGGCCGCGCCAGTTCACCGATCCGGCGCAGGGCCTCACCGACGTCTCCGATGACGCCCGCCGCGAGTATGTAGTGCTCATCCACTTCGGCCGGCGTCTGGTCGATGTGTAGGATCTGGGCGTGTTTTTCGGGGTGCCACAGGTAAGGATGGTACTCGATCATGTCATAGCCAACGCAGATGATCACGTCGGCTCGGTCGAACCCGCAGTCGACGTAGTCATGTGCCTGAAGGCCCACCGTGCCGAGGCTCAGGGGGTGCGAAAACGGTATCGCACCCTTGGCCATGAACGTGGTCGCAACCGGAATCTGGAGCTTCTCGGCAAAAGCCTGTAGCTGCTCCGTGGCGCGGGCGCGAATGACCCCGTTCCCGGCCATGATGATGGGGTGTTTGGCACCCGAGATGATCTCGGCGGCCTGCTTTACCTTTGCGGCGGGCGGCTCCGGAGTCGCCGCCGCCTGCACCCTGAGCGGCTCCTTCCCCTCGATATCGGCACTGGCGATGTTTTCGGGGAAGTCGATGAAGCTGACCCCTGGCTTCTCGGCGAGCGCCTGCTTGAACGCCTTGCGTACCACCTCCGGAATGATCTCCGGAGGTGGAACGCAAGGCGTTCAAG
>JADFMD010000059.1 GCA_022564055.1 Gemmatimonadota bacterium | reverse complement strand
TGGTCGGGGGGCCGGCAGGTTACTTCAGTGGAAGCGAACTGGCCAATGCGCTGAACCTGACGGGGGGGCATGCCCGAGCCGTCACCCTGGGCGGAACCTGGGGCACATGGCAGGGGTTTGGCTGGGCCCAGGTCTTCGGGGGCCAGGAAATCTGCTTCGCGGGAGGACGGTGTTTCGACGATGAGCCGAGCGTAGAAACTGTTTTCGGCTCCATGATCCTCGGCGGACTGACCGGGATCGCCGCAGGGGCCTTGCTTTCTCGGAGGCCGATATCATCAAGCGTGGCAAGCGCTACGACGTATGGGGCGGTGTGGGGCACGTGGTTCGGCGTTGCCAGCGCGATTCTCATGGATTTCGATGATGACGATGGTCCGTTGACCGGCGCACTCGTCGGGGGGGACGCCGGACTCCTGGCCATGGCGGTGTTGGCGCCGGGGTGGGACCTCACCCCAAACCGCGCGCGTCTCGTCAGTATCGCGGGCGTCATTGGGGGTCTGGGCGGTCTAGGTATCGATCTTCTCCTGCAGCTGGACGACGGAAAGGTGGCCGTTGCCATTCCGTTGGCTACCAGCATTATCGGGCTGGTGATCGGAGCGAGGACGTCCCGGAACTCCAACCCGGGGCTGGCGCGGGCTGGCGAACCCCCGTCTTCCTTGTCCGGAGCCCTCGTCAAGCTGGACGAGGGGCGCTTTGGACTCGGGTTCCCGACACCGATGCCCACGTTCATTCGGGTGGACGCACCGTCGGGACAGACGGCGCTGAAGCCAGCGGTCTCTTTCACCCTCTTCGCAGCACGGTTTTAGGCCGACGGGCGGCTCCGGTCTCGGATCGAGGCGGCGTTCCGGCTAGGCCTCGCCCCGATCTCGTGCCGCATCGGTCGGACCCGATCCGTACCGTCCCGGCACCTAGGTCATGGAGTCGAGCGGCTGGCGCCGGCAGTTGAGTGATGACACCGCCCTTCCCCGCGGCGTCACGGTCCTCGAAGATGACGGCCACCCGTTCCATAGTCGAGCCGTTTTGCGCTCCCTTCCGACTTGCCGCTGGCCGAAGCCACTATTTCCCCCCGTTGCCGGCGATGTCGAACAGCGGATCGAGAAACCGAAGCGCACGGTAGAGCTCCTCACCCTCGAAGGGGGGATCGACGTGCTGGGCGCCGACGAGCGCGAGCTGGAAGATCCTGGCCAATAGCTCCGCGGCCTCCGGGTCCTTCATCCGTTCGGTGCACAACTCGACCAGGAACTCGAGCCTCTTGCGGTCGACACGATCCTGAACACGCCGCGCCTGAGGCTCTCTTGTGGCCCAGCCGCGAATCGCCCGTTCCAACCTCGCGTTCTTGAGCTCCGAAGCCTGCCGATTGACCGCCCGCAGCCGCTCCTTGACCGGCCCGGCAGAGCGACCCAGCGCGATGATTCGGTCCGTGGCCTGCCGTTCCCACGCCGCCAAGATGTCCTCGACGTATCCAGGACGGCCCGCGAAGTGATGGTAGAACGACCCCTTCGTGCGCTCGAGACGCTCACACAGAGCGTCCACGGTGAGTCCCGCATCTCCCTCGCTGGACAAGATCCGAAAGCCCTCTTCGATCCAGTCCCTTCGCGATCTTTGGGCCATGCCGTTTGGTCTCCCGACGTGCTGAACGGCTTATGTGAACGGAGTGCCATAAGGTACGGTACGGAATCGCCCGCGGACAAGCCTCGGGCCAACCACGATCAGCTCAACTGGCGTGCGGGAAAACAGCGGTAGCGGCCTTGGAGGGCTGGCGTCCAGGCGAGCGACGGCATCTGACATGGGAGACATCAGCCTGTAAATGCGTCCTGAGCGTATTCGGGATTTATTCGGTATGGAGCAGCCTCGTGGCTTCGAGAGCCATTATGAGGTGCCCATCTGCAAGTCTAGTTCCGAAGGAACTCTACCACCGAATCGTACCCTCGACCCTGCGCTGCCTGAGCTGCGGTTCTGCCGTTGACATTCTGGGCGCCGACATCGACACCCAGCTCCACCGCAATCCTGACCGCCTCGAGGGTCGAGGCTTCGCGCTCCAAGCGGTCGGGAGTCGCGAACCCGCTGTTGGGTCCTCCCATTCCGACCGCGGCCATGAGAGCCGTCGTGGCCCCCTCCTCCTGCCAGGCGAACGCCGGACCCTGCCCCGCCCAGTACTCAGGCTCGTGTACGAAGAGTGGATCGGCGCCAGACTCAGCGAGAGCCCGCATGATCCCGGGCTGAACAAACCGCGCAGCCAGCCAAAAGGGTGTCGCTCCTACAAAGGCGGGGTGGAAGAAGAAGTCCAACGACTGCCGACGGGTGGGAGAGGGGGCCAGAAGCGGCGAGTCGGCATCCGCCCCGTGGCCGAGCAGCGCCCGGACTGCGCGCTCGTTCCCCCGCAGGATCGCCGCGTGTAGCGCGGTATATCCGCCCTCGGAGGCGTTCGGATTCGATCCACTCTCGAGGAGGAGCTCGACTAGGTCCGCGTGGTTGCTGTGCGCAGCTAGCGCGGTGGCGCTTAAACCGTAGGCGGACTCCACGCTTACATCAGCGCCCGCGGCCACAAGCATCCCGGCCGAAGCCAGATCGCCGGCTCTCACAGCGAACATGAGCGGCGTATTCCCTCCCTGCTGGATCCAGATTTGATAGTCACGATGGCCGGCCTGCTGGAGGTCGGTCTTATGTAACTCCCTCCAAACGTCCGAGCGGGCGTGGACGTCCGCGTCGTACGCGAGGAGCGCCCGCACCACGTCCGAGTGTCCTTGCGCAGCCGCCCACATGAGAGCGGTCTGTCCGCGAGCGGCGCTCATGTTGGGGTCGGCGCCCTCGGCCAGCAGTTGCCCGACAACATCAGCGTTCCCGGAACGGGCGGCCGTCATCAGCACGGTTTCGCCCAGAATCAGAGCCGCACCGGGGTCCGCTCCAGCCTGCAACAAGATACGCGCCATCGCAGAGCTGCCGTTCAGGGCAGCGCTCCACAAGGGTGTGGCTCCCAGATCAGTCGCTGCTCCAGGGTCGGCGCCCTCACGGATCAGCAGCTCGGCGCCGACCACGTCATCCCAGTAGCTGGCCCAGTGAAGGGCGGTCGTGCCATCCGGGGCGGCCACGTTGACGTCGGCACCTTGTTCGAGGAGAATCCGGACCGCCGCCCAGTCGGCGCTCTTCGCCGCGTCCACCAGCGGTGGCAGATCAGAGCCCACCGCCGCCCCCAGGAGGGCGGACGCGAGGGCCACAGTGAACAAGCGGCGAATTCGCGCTGCCCGCTGCCTCCTCATGCCTGCTGCCCGCGGTCGATCGCCATGTGTGGTTACAGCCCCGACAGCGCGTCGATCGGGAGCGCCCCTGTGCTCCCCCCGATCTTCTCGACCGGTACGTCGAATTTGTCCATGAGGGTGACCAGCAGGTTCGCCATCGAGGGTCGGTCGGAATAGGTGAGGTGCTGGCCGCCCCGAAGGCGTCCCGCCCCACCACCCATCACGATCACGGGCAGGTTCACTCCAGAGTGCCGGGTGCTGTTGGAGATGCCGCCACCGTACAGGATCGTCATGTGATCGAGGAGGTTACCGTCGCCGTCCGGCGTCGCACGGAGCTTCTCTAGGTAGTCGGAGAAGAGCTCGATATGATAGCGGTTGATCCTGGACATCTTCTCGACCAGCTCCGGCTGGTTGTTGTGGTGCGAGAGCGGATGGTGAGCCTCCGGTACGCCGATCTGGGGGTAGGGGCGCGCGCTCTGCTCCTTCCCCATCATGAAGGTGATGACCCGGGTGAGATCGGTCCGGAACGCCAGGAGTTGCAGGTCGAACATGAGCTCGAGGTGGTCTTCGAAAACGGGTGGGGCTCCTTGAGGCTGCTCCAGGACGGGGAGCTCGACGTCGATCTGCTCCTCGGCCCTCTCGATGCGCCGTTCGACGTCACGGACGGCCTCGGCGTACTCCTCGATGATTCTGCGATCCTCCGGCCCTATCTGGCGGCGCAGGTCCCCCAGCTTCTCGCTCACTTTGTCCAGGATGCTGCTCTGCTCGCGCAGCCGCGCTTCACGCGCCCCGCGCTCGGTGCTACCGGTGTCTCCGAACAACCGCTCGAAGACCACACGCGGATTGTACTCCATCGGCAGCGCCTGCGTGGGGCTCCGCCAGGAAATCGTGTGCGTATAGACACAGCTGAGGTTGGCCGTGCAGCTGCCGGCGTTGGCCGGCGGGTCCATCGCGAGCTCCAGGGAGGCCAACTGGGTCTCCCCTCCCAACTCCCGTGCCAGAAGCTGGTCCATCGAGATATCCGCCAGGATCTCCACTTCGTTCCGTCCCCCCCGCGTTGCACCCGTCAGGAACGAGCCGGAGGCTCCGGCGTGGGCGGTCACCCAGTTCGCCCGGATGCCCGAGAAGGCGAGCATCTGATCACGGAAAGGCGCCAGCGGCTCCAGGATTGTGGACAGCTCGAACTCCCTGCCCTCCCCGGTGGGCGTCCAGTAGGGCATGGCCATGCCGTTGGGCACGTAGACCGTCTGGAACCTGTGGATCGGCTTCGCCGCCTGATGCGCACGGAGCCCGAATGCGGGCACCATGGAGTCGAGGAACGGGAGCGCCAGAGCCGCACCGAATCCGCGGAGGACGGTTCGCCGGGACAGCGCCTTCCCGGTGATGATCTTCATGTCCGTTATGCCCATAGTGATTTAGAAGGCTTCAACAGCCTTAGTTCCGTGTAAGGGTCCGGTCTCAGTCGACACCCGATGCCGTCGACATCAAGAACGAGGGGCTCTCTACAATCCCCAAGATGATCGAGGACCACCGGTAGTCGTCGGCTTTCGATCTCTGCACGATTCGACGAACAGCGGGTCGATCGTAGTACTCCAGCCTACGCCCGAGGGCGTAGCTCATCAGCTTTTCGGTCACGGTCCCGACGAACCTCTCCGGCGGATCGACCAGCATTGCCCGCAGGTCTGAAAAACCGTGAAGCTCCCGTCCACCGGGCCAACTTCCGAGGGCATCGATGGGATTGCCCGATTCATCGACGGTGCGCCAGCCGCCTATTGCGTCGAAGTTCTCGAGCGCGAAGCCCAGCGGATCGATGGTCGCATGACACGTGGCGCAGGCGAAATCGGCTCGGTGTAGCTCCAACCTCTCGCGTACCGACTTGGGAGTCGTCCCCGGTTCATTCTCAGGAAACTCGGGTACGTTCGCGGGAGGTGCGGGAGGCGGCGATCCGAGCACGTTGTCGAGCAGCCACTTGCCCCTCAGAACCGGAGAGGTTCTGCCCGGGTAGGAGGTCGCCGCCAGCAGCCCTCCCTGGGCGAGCAACCCGCCACGTTGTTCCAGGTCCGGCAGAGTGATCCTACGGAAACGGCTGCCGTAGATCCCCGGAAAACCGTAGTGCCGCGCCAACCGCTCGTTGACATAAGTGTAGTCCGCCGTCAGGAGCTCGAGGACGGAGCGGTCTTCGCGGAGTGTGTTCCCGACGAACAGCTCGGTCTCCCGCTGGAAGGCCTCGAGCAAGCTCTCATCGAAGTTGGGATACACCAACGGGTCGACAACCACCTCCCCGACTCGGCGCACATTGAGCCACTGAGCCGCGAATCCATCCACGAGGGCTGAGACGGCGCGGGGATCCGCCAGCATGCGCCTCACCTGCTCCTCCCGAACCTCGGGATTCGCGAGCTGCCCCCTCTCGGCCAAGTCGAGAAGCTCCTCGTCGGGGATACTGCTCCACAGGAAGAACGACAGCCGCGACGCGACGTCCAGATCACTCAGGCGATAGACCTCTCCCGCGCCCGCCGCTTCCGGGTCGCGAGTGACGCGCAGCAGGAAGTCGGGGTCGCTCAGGAGGAACTCGAGCGCGAACTGGATTCCGGCGTCGAAGCTGCCTCTGGCTTCTAGCCCCTCGTGAAAGAACCCGAGAAGCGTTTGCACGTCCTGGCCGGTTACCGGGCGGCGATAGGCGCGCCGCGCGAGCCGGCCGAGAATCTCGCTGGCGCACGCTTCCTCCTCAGCGCCGCGGTCGGGATGACACACGAAGATCTCAGCTCGGCTATCCGTGTCGCTGGCCGGTCCCGTGACCTGGTAGGGCCCTCCAATCTCGACCGAGTGTATGCTCTGGTAGTCCATGTAGAGGTCGTCATTCGCCAGCAGCCTTCCCCTCTGTATCGGCTGCGGGACGCCTCCGGGCTCCCACATCTCCCTGACGAACGACACACCGACGATCCGGGGGCCCGCCTCGACTGGAATGCGGACCTCGAGCTCCTCGTCGGCCGTACGCATGTACACTTCCCACTCGGGGTCGCCCCGTTCACCGGGCCCCGTAAAGCTCATCGGCGCCGGATTCCCAGGGGCTTCGCCTCCGATCGTAAACCGGCGCAGCAATCCCCCGTCGAGTCGCACCTCAACCTGCTGGGCCCAGCCCATGCCCATCACATAGTCCTGCCAATTGGTTCGGAGGCGGACCTTGATCACGTACTCGCCGTCGACGGGGAAGTTGAAGGGAACCGCAATGCCGCCTCGGGATCCGAAGGGCAGATCTTCGCTCTGCCGCTGGTCCTGAACCACGTGAAGGGGGACCTCGAACGTCTCCACCACCGGATTTTCAGGTGGTAGGCCGGTTGCGAGTCGCGTGACCTGACGAGCCACCGACATATACCGTTGCATGTGGGCCGTGGAGATGGACAGGACGTCCGCGAAGTTGTCGAAGCTTCCGTCCGCCGTTTCGTCGCCAGGGAGAAGTGAAGTCACGTCGACGTCGAGCCCGAACAGGTCACGTACTGCGTTGTTGTATTCCAAGCGGTTCAGGCGGTGGACGGCACCCACACGGCCAGGATTCGGGCGGGCCGTCCACTCCCGGTCGATCTCATTCTCGAGCCAGGTTGCCACGGCCTCGTAACCGGCCTCGTCGGGACGGGGAACGCCACCGGGGGGCATGGTGCCGGTGCGGAGCCTGCGGATCGCGCGCTCCCAGGCCTGCGGATCGTCTGCCGGGTTTTCGACGTCGAGTACATCGAATGCGAGCCCCCCCGAGCGCAGGGTCTCGCTGTGACAGGCGACACAGTACCTATCCAGGATCTCTCGGACCTCCTGGGGATCGGCAGAAGCTTCCGCCGCCTGCCCCAATCTGGATGCCGTACTGTGGGCTCCAAAGACGCCTATCGAGACCACGCCTCCGAGTACAAGCGCCAGGACGGAGGCGTGCCCCCCGCGGGCCCGTAGCAAACGAGTCTTCGACGTGCCTTTCACGAGCACTTGATCCCGACTCTTTTTCGGAGGCGGCATGGCAGCTACCTGCTGTTTCCGGCCGACGTTTTGTCGACCCGGAGGGACCTCGCAACCAATCGTTCGATCGAACACCGAATATATGCGTCGGTGGAGCCCGCGAGAAAGGGCGACGCCCCGAGGCTCGGGGAAGCGCAATCACTTCTTCGGGGCTATGTTCGGCCTATCCGTCGCGAAGCTCGCGGCCGTGTGTATCTGGCCCTTTCCCCTCAGGAGAGACCGATGAATCGTGCCCCTGCCCTTCTGCTGATCGCGGGCCTCCTCGTGATGGGCCCCGGACCCGCCCAGGCACAATTCGATAACGTGGGTTCCTTCGAATTCCCTACGTCCGCGTCGGGTGAGGCGCAGCAGCACTTCCTCCGGGGAGTGGCCTTTCTGCACAGCTTCGGTTGGATACAGGCCCGCGAGCAGTTCCGCGCGGCTCAGGGGATCGATCCGGGCTTCGCCATGGCGTACTGGGGCGAGTCGCTCGCCTACAACCACCCCCTGTTCTCGGGGATGGACCCGACGGAGCCGGGAAGAGCGCTCGAGCGCTTGGCTCCGACCGCACGTGAGCGACTGGTCAAAGCGCCCACGGAGCGTGAGAAGGGCTTTTTGAGCGCCGTCGAGATCCTCTGGGGAGAGGGTGACCGAGCAGAGCGCAGTGTACGCTACATGGACGCGATGGGCCAGCTGTACGAGCAGTATCCCAACGATACGGAAGTGGCGACGTTCTACGCCCTCTCGCTGCTGAGCGCCTCCGTCGCGACGGGCGACCTGACCCAGCGGCTCAACGTACGGGCCGGCACCATCACCCTGAACCTGTTCGAGCAGAACCGTAACCATCCGGGTGCGGCTCACTATACGATCCATGCCTTCGACAGTCCCATCCTTGCTCCACTCTCGCTCGAGGCCGCGTACCGTTTTTCCGAGATCGCTCCCGCGGTTGCCCATGCGATTCACATGCCGACGCACATCTTCATTCAACACGGCATGTGGGACCGGGTTTCGAGCAACAACGAATCGGCCTATACCGCCGCAAGAGAGTTGTGGAGGCCGGACGACCCCATGGGAGACGCAGTCCACCCGCTGGATTGGGGCCAGTACGGGGATCTTCAGCTCGGCGACTACAGAAAGGCGAGATTGTGGATCGAGCGGCTCGAGAGCATGGCGCTCGAGGGCCGCTTCCTGGAGGGTGGCCCGCGAGGCGCACCGGGCCAAGCCAGGGCGACCAGCGCGATCCCGCTTCTGAAGGCTCGCTATGTGGTCGAGACCGAAGAGTGGGACATTCGTCCGATCACATCAGAGTCGTCGATGCACGAGCTTCTGGCGACGGGCCTGAGCGCCGCGCGTACGGGTGACCAGGCGACGGTTACGCTGGCCGAGGCCGCGCTCACTGAGATGGCCGAACGTGGTCCCAACGGAAACAGGAACGCCCGTATCATGGCGAAGCAGGTCGGCGCGCTGCTGCACGCTGGTATGGGGCATGGAAGCGTGGCCACCGGCCTCATGGACGAAGCGCAAGCGATCGTCGAAGCGGGAGCACCACCGCGCGGTGCCGCCTCGCCGGTGAAACCCGTCCACGAGCTGTATGGTGAGATCCTGCTCGACTTGGACCGGCCCGCCGATGCGATCGAGAAGTTCGAGACTTCGCTCGTTCTCTTTGCGAACCGTCCGCGATCGCTTCTCGGCCTGGCTCGGGCGTACGCCCAGACCGGTAACCGTGAGATGGCCGCCAAGGCTTACGAGCAGCTGACCGAGGTGTGGGCCGGGCGTGAGTCGTTCGACGGGTTCCAGGAAGCGCGCCGCTTCCTGGCGGCCACCGGACAACAGTAAAGGACTGAGGTTTGCGCGCTCTGGCGCTTGGTTTGGTCGCTCTGGTCCTTACGGGCTGCGCGGAGGAATGGCCCGCCCCGGAACCCGTGTCCTCAGACGTGTTCGCTCAGGAGCACCAGGAGTGGCGCGAGAATCGCCGTGAGCGGCTGGTCAGGCCGTTCTCCGGCGTCGTGATGTGGATGGGGCTCTGGGAGCTCGCTCAGGGGGCGACACCGTTCGGCTCGGACCCGGACCTGCGCATCGTCTTGCCAGAAGAGGACTCCCCCCCGCTGGCCGGCACCCTCCATCGGTCGGGCCAGGAGATCCGGCTCGAGCCGAGCGCCGGCTCTCCGCTCATGATCCGGGAGGGTGAGCGGATCACCGAGACCACCGTGCTCGGAAGCGACCGCTCGGGAAACACGACCAACCTCGCCCTGGGGTCGCTGGGCATGCGGATCCACGGAGAGCCGGGTACCGATCGGCTCTGGCTTCGCGTCTGGGATGAGGACTCCGAAAAGCGCGAGACCTTCGAGCTGCCCGAGTCCTACCCCGTCGACACCGACTGGCGGGTCACGGCCAAGTTCGAGCCCTACGACGAGCCGAGGGCGCTCCCGGTTCCTGACGTGACCAGTGGCATGATCGAATATCAGAGTCCCGGCGAGCTGGTATTTCGTGCGGATGGGCGTGAGCACAGCCTGATCGCTGTCCTACAGAGCCCGCGCAGCCGTTCCTACTTCATCATGATGTGGGACTCGACGGCTACGACCGATACCTATCAGACGGGCCGATATCTGAGCGTGCCGCTCGCCGATGAAGACGGCTGGACCACGATCGACTTCAACCGCGCGTACAACCCCCCGTGTGTGTTCAGTCCTTATTCGGTCTGTGCGCTGCCGCCGCCCGAGAACCGGCTGCGGCTGGCCGTGACGGCTGGCGAAAAGCGACCGGACAAGCCGGCTTACTGAGGGCGCGTAAAGCAGATTTCGGCCGAGCGCGGGCGGGCGGAAAGGCTCTGATCCGATGCCTGTAGCGGCTCTTGCCCCTGGTCCTCATGCGTCCCATCCTTCGGACTGGATTCCAGAACGCTTCACGTACCCCTGGCAGGAAGACCCATAATGCAGATGCTCGAGACACCGCGCCGTAGAGTTGGGCGCTTCGGAATCCACTTGTTCCCCGTGTACGCGCTAGTGTTGTCGAGCCTCGTGGTCCCCTCGACATCTTGGGCCCAACGGAACGCGGAAGAGAGCACTGAGGAGGCCGAGGAGCCCGTTACCCTGTTGACGGCGGTGACCGGGCCACTCACCCGAGACATCACAACAGCCTTCCCGGACGCACAAGCGTACTTCAATCAGGGCCTCCAGATGATGTATGCGTTCACGATTCCCAATGCGGTGGAGTCGTTTGAAGAGGCCCAGCGGCGGGACCCCGATTGTGCGATGTGTTTCTTCGGCGAAGCGTGGTCACGGGGGCCGTTCCTCAACGGACGGATGCGGCCGTCGAACGCTCCGCTCGCATACGAAGCGATCCAGAAGGCGATCGTGCTCGCCGAAGAATCCGCGACTGCGGTGGAGCGCGCCCTGATCAACGCGATGGCCGTCCGCTTCACGGAAGAGGAAGACGGCGATCATCGCCCGAAGCTCGACTCGCTGTACTCAGAAGCGATGGCCCAAGTCTACCAGGACTTCCCTGATGATTTAGAGGTGGGCACGTTCTATGCCGAGTCGTTGATTCTCCTGAACCCCACGCGGGCCAACTACCGGCTCGGCAACCCTTCGGTCCAGAAATTCCACGCGGTCCTGGAAGCGGTTCTGGCGAAGGACATCAACCATCCCGGCGCTTGCCATATCTACATCCACGCGACCGAGGCCACGGAGGAACCCGGGAAGGCGGAGGCGTGTGCGGATCTGCTCGGGGCCTCAATCCCCGGGTCGAGCCACATCAACCACATGCCGTCGCACACGTACAACCGGATCGGACGATGGAACTCCGCCGTGAGGTCGAACATCAACGCGTGGCACTCGGACCAGCGGACGGCGTGGCGCGAAGGCGTCTCCTACGGGGCGACCCACAACCTCCACATGCTTCTGTTCGCGGGATCCATGGCAGGCCAAGGAGCCGTTTCGCTTCTGGGAGCGAAGACGTATGCCGACCAGGTGAACGGCGGGGTCTTCTATGAGGCACTCGTTCTCTTCCGGTACGGCTGGTTCGATGAGATTCTGGAACTGGGAGAGGCTCCGCGGCAGCCCATCCAACGCGGCTTGTTCGAGTTCGCCCAGGGGTACGCCCACCTCCGGAGCGGAGAGGCCGACCTGGCGCGTGTATACCTGGAGCGGGTCAAGACCGCGGCCGACACACTCCCGGCACGCATCCAGATGCGGGGAGCCACTGCGCCCCAGCTCCTGGGAATCACGGGCGGGATACTCGAAGGCGAGATCCTGCGGGACGAGGGCCTCCTGGAGGAGGCGATCAGAGTGTTCGAAGCCGCGGTCGAGCTGCACGACGAGGTGCCGTACACCGAACCCGAGATCCTGAATTTCTCGGCACGCCACTGGTTGGGCGCCGCCCTCCTCGAGGCAGAGCGCGCCGAGGCTGCGGAGGAGGTGTACCGGGCCGCGCTGGTTCAGCACCCGCACAACGGATGGTCGATTTTCGGGCTGGAGCAAGCGCTGCGGGCCCAGGGGCGGGACACCGAGGCCGACGAGACCCGGGCGTGGTTCCGGGAGGCTTGGTCGGAGACCGATACGCTCCTCCGTTCGTCACGGTTCTAGTCCTGCCGCTTGCTCGAGCGAGTCCATGGCTGATTTGAATCGGCGGAGGTTCCTCGGCTACACCGCCGGAACGGCCATGGCGGGGTTCGCCGCGCTGCGGGGCTTCGACCTCAGCAGTGCGCCGCCCTCGCTGGGACGGCGCGTTGCCACGCTCGGCCAGGGGGGTTACGGACCTCTGCAAACAGCCGGTCCGGACTTGGCGTTACCTCCCGGGTTTGAATACCGGAAATTCGGACTCACCGGTTCGCTGATGAGCGACGGAGTCGCGACGCCATTGGCGCACGACGGAATGGCCGCTTTCCCGTTACCCAACGGAAACATTCGCCTGATTCGCAACCACGAGGTGCGACGCCGGGCGCGTTCGGCCGAAGTGCCCGATCTCGTTTACGATCCAGGGGCCGGAGGCGGTACCACGTCCATGGAGATCGATCCTGTCACGCGCGAGGTCGTGCGCGATTTCGTGAGTCTCACTGGCACCGCGGTCAACTGTGCCGGCGGGGCGACACCGTGGGGATCCTGGCTGACCTGTGAGGAGGTCATCGCCGGCGCCTCCGGGCCCGCGCAAGGCCCCGGAGGCCCGCAGAATTGGCGTCCGATGCGCGAGCACGGTTACGTGTTCGAGGTGCCGGCGTCGGCCGAGGGACTGATCGATCCGGTCCCCCTCCGGGCGATGGGCCGGTTCGTGCACGAGGCGGCGGCGGTCGACCCCGCCACCGGCATCGTGTACCTGACGGAGGATCGGGGGCGCGCCGGGTTCTATCGTTTCCTGCCCAGTCGGCCATACCGCGACGGCGAACAAGGCGACTTGGCCGCGGGTGGTGAGCTCCAAATGCTGGCCGTCGAGGGTCAGCCCAACCTCGATTGTGCGACCGGACGAGAGGTGGGGCCGCGGCTTCCCATACGCTGGGTCACGATTGATGATCCGGATCCGCCTCAGGCTCTGCAAAACGCTTCTGCCGTGTTCGACCAGGGCTGGGATCAGGGAGGCGCGCGATTCTCACGCGTCGAGGGGTGCTTCTACGGCGACGGCAGCATCTATTTCACCTGCACCGACGGCGGTGACGCACGCTTTGGCCAGATCTGGCACTACCGGCCGGACGGGGACGATGGTGGCGAGCTGATCCTGGTGTTCGAATCCACGAGCCGCGAGATCCTCGATCGTCCCGACAACATCTGCGTCAGTCCACGCGGAGGCATCGTCATCACGGAAGATGGGGGAGGCGGCAACTTCGTGCGGGGGCTCACTCCGGAAGGCAGAATGTTCGACTTCGCCGAGAACGTCGCCAACTCCTCGGAGTTCGCCGGGCCTACGTTCAGCCCCGACGGCGAAACGCTGTTTCTCAACATCCAACGGCCTGGCGCCACGTATGCCATCTGGGGTCCGTGGAACGTCGGCGGATTCTGAATCGGTGAGTAGCGACGCAGGGAACCGGACTTACCTTGCTGAACTGTGGGAATACAGTCGTCGCCACGGCCTGAGCCGGCGTCACTTCGTTCGTTTGCTCCTCGCAGGGGGATCGGTTGCCGTTCTGGACGCCTGTGAGATCGGCGAGGCACCCCAGCGAGGAGCGGACTCAGCGGGGGGCACAACGGGCGACGCAACTGGGCAGGCTCCGGCTGCGTCAGGCGATGAAAGCCCGTGGGTAAAAGACCCGACTCCCTTCATCCTCCATCCCACCAATCTCGAGACTCGCCTGAGCAGCCTCGAGGGCCTCTTCACGCCGAACGAACTGTTTTTCGTTCGCAACCACGCCACGACGACGCCGATCCTCGATCCTGATGCGTTCCGACTTCGCATCGAGGGTGACGCGATCCCCCAGCCACTCGAGCTGTCCTTGGCGGAGCTGAAGGAGATGCCGAGCCGCTCCATCGTGGCGTATCTGGAGTGCGCCGGGAACTGGCGAAGCTTCTTCGGGAGCGTGTTGGGGAGGACCGCGAGAGGCGGCCCCTGGGGCACGGGTGGTGTGGGGTGCGCGACCTGGACGGGTGTGCCCCTCGGTGACGTGCTGGCAAGGGCCGGCGTCAGCGCCGATGCCGTGGATGTCCTCCTCACCGGGGCGGACGATGTGGCGTTCAACCGACCCATGCCCATCGCCAAGGCTCTGAATCCCGACACCATCCTTGCCTACAAGATGAACGGGGTCGATCTCCCACCCGATCATGGCTCTCCTCTCCGGGGGCTGGTGCCGGGGTGGGTAGCCAGCAACAGCGTGAAGTGGTTGACCCGAATCGACGTCTCCACCGAGACCCAGTGGGTCCGCAACAATACGAGCTCGTACGTGCTGATCGGCGATGAGTGGCCCGCGGAAAGGTATGCGCCGGCGGAAGGCGGGCCGGTGACGACCCAAACCATAAAGAGCGCGCTGGCATTGGACTGGCCGGCTGCGGTCACGGCCGGTCCACAGGTGTTGAAGGGATTCGCCTACTCGCCTCACGCCGACGTTGTGAGGGTAGAGTGGAGGCTCGATGAGGAGGAGGAGTGGCGAGCCGCGAGCCTGGTTTCTCCCGCGATCCAATACGCCTGGCGACGCTTCGAGATCGAGTGGGAGGCGAGCGCAGGGTCGCACCTGATCCGGACGCGGGCGACCGACACGGCCGGCAACACCCAACCCGATGAGGTTCCGTTCAACGAGTCGGGATATCTCCTCAACATTCCGCTTCCCCACCCCATCGAAGTGGCCTAAGGACGGTGATCGCAAAGCGGACCCCGGCGGTTTGACGGTGCCTTCGCGGGTGTGGGTGGCTATGCTGGTAGCGGTCTCCGGGGCTACGTCCGGATGCGAGCGAGGGCTGTCCCCCGAAGAGCAGAACGCCCTAGGCGCCGAGATCTGGGGAGCCCGCTGTCAGTTTTGCCATACCGAAGGCGGGCTCGGAACACGGATTACGCCGGCGGGGCTCGCCTCGTATGGATCGCCCGCAGGCGTGGTCGACTACACCCGACTGGCGATGCCCTATGGAATGGGCGGAACCCTGACCGATGACGAGTACCACGCTGTTGTGGCTTTCTTGCTACACGAGCACGGTCTTCTCCCCGAGAACCTGGCAGTGGGGCTAGAGAGCGTGGATACCCTGCGGCTAGAGCCCTAGAAGGCCCTCTTTTCCTTGCCGCGAGCGCTCCACCTCGTTAACTATCGAGGTGCTTCATCCACTGGGCTCCGCTGGAGGTTATGACATGCAAGCCACAACCCGTTCACTGCTCCTGAGTTCATTGGCGATCGCGGCGCTGGCCTTGGTCGGCCCGCTCACAACTGGGGTGTTGGACGCTCAGCAAAACCAGGCGGTGAGGTTGGCCGCGGCCGATTTGTCTCCAGCGGCAACAGACGCGACTCCGACCTTCTATGCCGACGTTCTGCCGATCCTGCAGCAGAACTGTCAGACGTGTCACCGGACGGAAGGCGCGAACATGGGCGGCCAGATCGCACCGTGGCCGTTGGTCACCTATGAGGACGCGCGCATACGGGCCCCGAGGATTGCCAAAGCGGTACGTGAAGGGCGGATGCCACCTTGGTCCGCCGCCGACTGGCACAAGGGCACTTTCGAGAACGAGCGGGTCCTCGAAGACGATGAGAAAGCGACGATCATCGCATGGGCCGAGGAAGGCACCCCGGCAGGGAATCCCGCGGACGCGCCGCCCACACCCGATTTTCTGCTGAGCACGCTCAACGGTGGGAGCGAATGGACGCTCGGAGAGCCCGATCTGATCCTACAGTTCGACGAGGAATATTGTCTGGACGACGACCTTCGCGATATCTACGTCGACATCCCTCTTCATATCAGCGTGGAGCAGCTTCCCAAGGATCGCTGGATCAAATCAATCGAATACCGTAACGGACCCGCTGTCCACCACATCGTGGGCGGGGTCGGAGGTCTGGTTCCGGGAGCCGAACCCCGTGTGTACGAGGAAGGCTACGGCCGCCTGCTTCGGGCGGGGCCGAGGGATGTCAACTTCAACATGCACTACAACAAGACCCCGGGCCCTGGAACGGCAGTCTGCAGCAACATCAAGGTCGGGATTACCTTCAAGGAGCCGGGCGAGGTGATCCGGTTCGTCACCGGTGGCGATGGTCTTTTCATACGCCCCATCGTGATACCGCCCGGGGCCCCGAGCTACTCCGCCTCCCGGGAGTACACGTTCGAGGAAGACGTCGAGCTCCTCCGCTTCATGCCGCACATGCACCTGCGCGGCAAGGCTGCCCTCTACGAGGTCACGTATCCGGACGGTCGGCACGAGACGCTTCTCCACGTCCCCAATTACGCCTTCAACTGGCAGCACTCCTACCGGTTCGCAGATCCGCCGTTCATACCGGCCGGCTCGGTGCTCCGGTTCACGCTCTGGTGGGACAACTCGGAGAACAACCCAGCCAACCCGGACCCGAGCGCCGAGGTCCGATGGGGTCGGCCCACCCACGCAGAGATGTCGCAAGGTTACATGAGCTTCCGAAAGATGGAGGAGCGCCACATCGTGGTGGGTGAGGAGATCCCCGCGGACGTTATAGCCGACTCGTCAGACGACCAGGTGGACCAGGTCGACGACTCGAACAACAACCGTTAGGGAGCGTCTACGCGGTCGGACGACTGCTTAAGGCGACAGCGACGGGCCCCGGGGGCTGCATGGCCCCGGGGCCCGTTTCGTCTGAACGACTAAGAGCACTCAGTTCACCGCCAACGCGACGAGTCGGGGTGGATTACCCTGAACGGTGAGGGCGATGTACTGCGTGCCTTCGACCATGTAGCTCATGGGGGCGCCGATCGCTCTCCCGGGCAACGGGATCTCCGCGAGGACCTCGCCGGTCGCCTTGTCACGCGCAGTCAGTAGGTAAGACCCCTCCGCGTTCGGCCGTTGCTGGCCTGAGAACAGGAGTGTCTCGGTAACCAACAAGAGGTCCCGGCCACCACCGAGCGGCGGCAACTCCAGACCCTGTAGCCGTGGATGATTCTGGATGCTGGACGGCGCGAGTCCGTTGGCTTCTTGCCAGACGATCTCTCCCTCGTTGAGGTCGATCGCGGTGATCCTCCCGTACGGCCCCTTGAAGAGTGGCAGCCCGTCCGGGCCCGGCGGCGCACGCATCGGGCCACGCGAGTACCGAAGGGTCGACTCCGGCCCGAGCTCCACCAGGCGGGGGATGATCGGCTGCGTTGCCGAGGACACATACAGAATGCCCGTGTCCGGATCTACGGCCGCTCCGCTCCAGTTCGCGCCCCCCGTGTAGCCTGGAAGCGCGATCGTACCTCGGGTCCCGTTCGGCCCTTCGTCGATGAGCGAAGGCGGGGTAAAGAGGGGGCCGCTTCGATACTGCCCCAGGATCTCGATCGCCTCGGCTCGCAGCTCGGGCGTGAAGTCGATGAGATTGTCGACGGTGGCGTCCTGCCGATCGAACGGAGGGGGCTTCGTCGGGAAGGGCTGCGTGGGCGAGTACCACTCGCCCGGCACGTCACCCTGTGCAACCGGTCGTTCCTCGATGGGCCAGACGGGCTCGCCGGTCTCGCGATCGAAGACGAACGTGAAGGCATGTTTGGTCACCTGCGCGACCGCTTTGATCGCTCTCCCGTCCACCGTGATGTCGATCAGGTTGGGAGCGGCCGGCGGATCATAGTCCCAGAGATCGTGATGTACGAGCTGGTAGTGCCAGACGCGCGTTCCGGTCGAACACTCCAGGGCAACGAGGCTGTTCGCGAAGAGAAGGCTGCCCGGTCGATGGCCGCCATAGTGATCGTTCGTCGCGTTGCCAACCGGGAGGTAGACGTAGCCGAGCTCCTCGTCGGCGCTCATGAGCGTCCAAACGTTGGTGTTCCCCGTATACTGCCACGCGTCGTCCTCCCACGTTTCGTGGCCGAACTCTCCAGGCTGGGGGATGGTGTGGA
>JADFMD010000177.1 GCA_022564055.1 Gemmatimonadota bacterium | reverse complement strand
CCGGTGCCGCCTGTTCAATCCGGTGGCCGTAGGTCCGCTCGATCAGCTGGATTGAGCTGTGGCCCAGCTCGCGCATGACGGTGTAGGGGCTCACCGGCGCCCCGTGATGGAGGGTCTGGAGCCGTGCCGCCGCGTATGTGTGCCGGAAGGTGTGTGGGGTCACCCGCTTGTCGATCTTCGCCGCGGTTACCGCGTGGCCGATCCTCTCCCGGAGATCCTTCACCATCCCGCCGTCGATCGCGTTCGGGAACAGCAGGGACCGGTACAGAATCTCCTAGGAGGGTGGACTTTAGCCCCCAGGGGAGCCAGCTCAGGATGGGCGCCGTGAACGGCGGCTCGCTGGGAACCTCGGATGGCCCCACTTGCTTCAGAGGTGGTATCACGCGTAGGGTCCCTTCACGCCTAGAGGTGGCGAGTGTGAGACGTTCCAAGGTCGGTCCCTTCGCTATGACGGTGCTACTGCTCGGGCTCACGAGCTGCGGAGGGACCGAGCCCGAAGCACCACGGGCCACCACCATTGCGCTCTCCCCGAACTCGTTCACGCTGTCTTTTCTGGGCGCGACCGTGGTCTTGACCACGTTGATCCTTGATCAGAACAGCGAGACATTCCCCGGGGTCGTCTCCTGGTCCAGCGACGACCCGGCGGTGGTGACCGTGAGCGCCGCTGGCGAAGTAACGGCGATCGGAAACGGCGTGACCAGCGTGCGCGCTACGTTCCAAGCGCTGACCGACACCGCCACCGTTACTGTGCAACAGCTGGCGACGCGGGTCTCCATCATCTCCGGTAACGCCCAAACCGGTGCCGTTGCACAGGAGCTCACGGACGTCCTGGTCGTACGTAGCGAGGATACGGGTGGGGCCCCCGTGGCCGCAGTGGATCTCACCTTCACCCCGGCCGAGGGGAGCGGGTCTGTCGGCGAGTCCACTGTGACGTCCAACGACCAGGGGGAGGCTTCCACGACGTGGACGTTGGGCACCGCAGCCGGTCCTCAGCGGGTCACCGCGGCGATCGCGGGCGCCGCCGCATCCACTCAGATCTCGGCGACCGCCGAGGCGGGCCCAGCGACCGCGCTGATCAAGTCAGCGGGCGACCAACAGGTCGGCGCGGTGGGGAAGGCTCTTTCCGAGCCCGTGGTGGTCTTGCTGGCCGACGAATTCGGGAACGGTGTCGCGGGCGGCCGCCTCGTGACCTTCACCGTCACGGAAGGCGGGGGCACCGTTGCGCCAGCCGAGGTGACCACCGGAAGCGACGGGACCGCGCAGACGACCTGGACCCTGGGACCAGCGGTCGGGGCCAATGGCCTTACCGCGGTGGCAACGGGCCTGCCGGCCGTAGACTTCACCTCGACCGGCGTGCCCCCGCAGGCCGATCTCGTGGTCGGGTCGCTGACTGCGACGCCCTCGAATCCAACGACGCTCCAGGCGGTCGAAGTGACCGCGACCGTGACGAACAGCGGCGACTTGACGACCGGCAGCGGCTTCGAGGTCGAGCTCCAGATCGACGGCGCCGTGGTCGCCAGTACCGGCCTCGGCGCCCTCGCCGAGGGAGCCGCGACGGACGTGTCCTTCACGGTGGGACCTCTGGACGCGGGGGTGCACGTGCTCCGCGTGACAGCCGACCCGAGCGACGCGGTGACCGAGTCGGACGAGGCCAACAACTCGGCAGTGCAGAACGCCATGGTCGCGGCCGCTACGGAGCTCGTGCCGGGCGTCCCGATCGCCAACCTCTCAGGCAACAGCGGGACCGAGTTGCTCTTCACGATGGAGCTTCCGGCGCCCACCACGGGAACGATGGTCGTCGAGCTCTCCGGGGGTCCCGGCGACGTGGATCTCTACGTGCACCGGGGCGAGCGGCCGCTGAACAGAAACGACTACGAGTGCCTCTCAGGGGGCCCGACGACCTCGGAGAGGTGTGTCTTCAACAACGCCGAGCCCGGCACCTATCACGTAGTGCTGTTCGCCTTCACGACGTTCTCGGGCACGACGCTCCGGGTTGCGACCGGAGGACCGGTCGTGCCCTTCGATATCGAATTGGTCTTCATCGACGCGGTAACTGCGAGCCAGCGGGCCGCCTTCGAGTCGGCCGCCGAACGTTGGGCGAGCATCATCACGACCGACATCGCCGACATCGATTTCTCCGTCCAACCGATACTGGCCGACGACTGCGCGGAAGGACAGCCCTTGGTCAACGACATCGTCGACGATGTGAGGATCTACGTCAAGATCGAACGGATCGACGGACCCGGCGGCACGGTCGCAAGTGCAGGGCCGTGCGTGACGAGGGGACTTTCGATGCTACCCATCCTGGGCTCGATACGGTTCGACTCCGAGGACCTGCCGAACCTCGAGGATACGGGGGTCCTAGTGAACATCGTGATACACGAAATGGGTCACGTGCTCGGAATCGGGACGATCTGGCCTCAGTTCCGGCTTCTCGTAAACCCATCCCTGCCGTCCAACGCGAATGCCGACACCCACTTCGCGGGTCCGCTCGCCATCGCCGCATTCGATGATGCAGGAGGAACGACATACACGGGCGGGGCCAAGGTACCCGTGGAAAACACGGCCGTAGAGGGCTCCGCAGACGGACACTGGAGGGAATCGGTCCTCGGCGAAGAGATCATGACCCCGTTCTTCGTGTCCGGGCGACGCGAGCCTCTGAGCGCGATCTCCGTGGAATCACTCGCCGACTTGGGGTACCGGATCGACATCTCCCAGGCGGACGCGTTCAGCAGGGTATTCACGAGTCCGGCACCGGCCCCCGACCCACGCTCGGTCATCGATCTGCGCGGCGATATCCGTCAGGGCCCGATCATCGAGGTCGATGCGAAGGGGCGCATCATCAGGGTGATTCGGCGCTAGGTATCGCGACACTCCTGCGACCTTGCCACGTGACTAACCCTGGGTCGCCCGGCGGGACCAGAGCTGCGATGCTCGGGGGCGACGGATAACCAAATCATCAAGGCGACCGAGTTGCTGCAGCAGGCCGGATCAACGGAAGAGCTGTTGGCGCTCGCCGCTCAAAACTGATTCACAAAGAGCACTCGCTTTTCGAACGGGATAGGGGTATCGCCCATTCCCGGCCCACCACCCGGAAAACGGCCGGTCATTCGACCGGCCGTTTTTTAGCTGCAGTTTCGACGGACGTTTACCACCGCCTCCGACACCGTTGGTGGGTCCCGTCCTCATGAGGGCGGGCTCGGCCAAGAACTGAAGTCCTTAAGGACTCACCAGGGCCGAGCCCGGGCTCGTTAGCCCGGGACTGCAACGATGAGTAATTGCGTTGCGTTTCCCAACGGCCCTCGACCTTTATCGGCCCGACGATAGATAAAGTGCGGCTGCCAAGCCAAGCCCTCCTCAGGGCATCATCACCGCCTGCTGTTTCACATACTCGGCCACTTCGCGATGGGTGGCGAACCACACATCTCCCTTGGCGCGTATGTAATCGATCAACTCCTCGAGAATCACCATTCTCGAGCGGTGGCCGATGTAATGCGGGTGCATGGTGAGGAGGAACATCGTGCCTTCCTCGTACGCCTTGTCGAACTCGTCGATGAAGACCTGTAGCACATCCCTAGGCGGGCTGTAACTGGCGCCCCGCGGGTTCACATACACGGCGTCGTCTAGAATCCACTCCACCGGCAGCTCGACCATCCCCGTCGCTTGACCATCCGCGAGGATCTCGTACGGCCGATCGTCAGCCATCAGCGAGCTGTCGTACAGGAAGTCGAGTTCCAGGAGAATGTCCAATGTATTGGGGCTGAAGTTCCACGACGGCGCCCGGTATCCAACCGGTCGTTCCCCAATCACCTCTTCCAGATACGCGATAGCACGAACCAACAGCTCGCGCTCCTCCTCGGCCCCCAGCGATGTATTCATCTCGTGGATCCAACCGTGCACCGCGAATTCATGGCGACCGGCCCGCTTGATGACATCGGCCATCTCCGGGTTCAGTTTGAGACTCACCGCCGGAATGAAGAACGACGCAGGAATCTCATGCCGGTCGAGCAAGCTCACTACACGACCAAGGCCCACACGGGCGCCGTATTGCCCTTGGGAAAGAGCGCCGATCGAAGGTTCGCCGAATCGCAGAGAAATCGTCTCGTTGTCAACGTCGAACGAAAGCAATACAGCTACACGTGCGCCATTCGGCCAACTCGGCGGCTGCAGGCTCCGTCCGGCCCGCACCTGATTCACTGTCTCCAACACCTGCTCCCATGACCACCTCCAGCCAGGCACAACTTCCGCCCCATCGCCGCCAGGGGCCGCCTGACACCCGTTTAGCGCGAACACACACCAGGTCGTCAGGGAAACCGAGAAAAACTTGCGTCGCAACTTCATTTCGCAACTCCTGTGGAGATCAGATCGATAATTTCGACCCGCAGCCTAGTCGCCGATAGAGGGAAGGGGTTTGACAACCTTGGAGCCGCCCTCCATCTCTAAGAGTGCGACCAGGAGCGAGCATGACCACACTGACAACGGCATCCACCGTTCGTCCGATATTCAACTATATAGGAGGAGAGTGGGTTGCCTCATCGGGAACCCGGTCCCTCCCTGTGGAGGACCCTGCTACCGGCGAGGTGATATGCCACGTCCCTCTCTCCACCGCTGCGGATGTGGACCGCGCCGTCGGCGCAGCCCAGAACGCATTCCCCGCCTGGCGCGAAACCCCGCCCGTCGAACGGGCCCGGATTTTGTTCCGCTTGAAGGGGCTCCTCGAGCAACATCTCGATGATCTCGCCGAGAGCCTCACTCGGGAGCACGGCAAGGCCGTGGCCGAATCGAGAGGCGAGGTTCGGCGCGGGATCGAGAGCGTAGAGCA
>JADFMD010000176.1 GCA_022564055.1 Gemmatimonadota bacterium | reverse complement strand
AGGAGGGCGAAATCCAGTGGCAGGCGCTCCTCGCCGAGTTCTACCCGCCGTTTCTGAGCCAACTCGAGCGGGGCGAGGAGCGATCCGAGGAAATCATCAAGGAGATCCTGGCTGCCGAGGGTGAGACGTGTGACGTATGCGGTGAGCCGATGCAGGTGCGCTGGAATCGCTTCGGCCGTTTCCTGGGCTGTTCCGCTTATCCCGAATGTAAAGGGACCCGCCCTATCGACGGCGAATCCGAGGACTACGTGGTTGGCGTCGACGAGATGAGCGGGCTGACCATCTACGCGAAGGTGGGACCCTACGGACCGTACGTGCAGCTGGGTGAGGCGATTGATGGTACCAAGCCCAAGAGGGCCAGCCTGCCCAAGGGTACGGAACCGGAGTCTGTGGACCTCGCCCACGCGCTGCGCCTGCTCTCGTTGCCAAGGGCGGTGGGGACGGATCCGGAGACTGGCGAAGAGGTCGTGGCCGGGTTGGGGCGCTTTGGGCCCTTCGTGCGGCGAGGCAAGAAATTCGCGAGCTTGGCGAATGAAGACCAGATGTTCACGGTCACCCTTGAAGAGGCCGTCGTCCTTCTCAACCAGAAGAAGGCGGGAAGGACGGTTCTGAGGGAGGTCGGCGCCCACCCGAAGACGGCGGATGACGTGCAAATCCTCTCAGGCCGTTATGGTCCGTATGTGACCGATGGCACGGCGAACGCGAGTCTGCCCAAGGGTATGGAACCCAATGACCTCACGATGGAGGAGGCCGTGTCGATGATTGCCGACGCCGCGAAAAGAAAGAAGGCGAAAGGGCGCAAGAGTGGGGCACGGAAATAGCGCCGAGGCTCAGACCGGTGGGAGCGCGGGAAGAATGAGCCGATGACGGAACGCGTCACCGTAGTCGGGGGTGGCCTGGCGGGATGCGAGGCCGCGTTACGACTCGCCAGCGCGGGGCACCAGGTCACCCTGCTCGAAATGCGACCGGTGCGTCGCACTGAAGCACACCAGACCGACAACCTGGGCGAGTTGGTCTGCACGAACTCCTTCAAGAGCATCCATCCCAAGAACGCACACGGCCAGCTCAAGAGGGAGATGCGGGCGCTCGGCTCCGTTCTTCTCGACTGTGCCGATGAGACGAGCGTGCCCGCCGGTTCGGCGTTGGCGGTCGACCGTCAGCTCTTTTCCGCTGCCATGACCCGTGCCGTCGTGTCTCACCCCAGGATCGAGGTCGCGCGTGAGGAGAGCGAGGCGCTTCCCGAGGGCCCGGCCATCGTGGCGACCGGCCCGCTGACCTCTGATGCCCTGAGTTCTGCGATCCAGGGCGCCCTGGGTAACGAGGGGCTCGCGTTCTACGACGCCATCGCGCCGATCGTACATCGTGACTCTCTGGATGAGAGCGTGGTGTTCGCGGCCGGCCGCTTCGATGAGGAAAGCGACTACCTCAACTGCCCCATGAGCGAGTCGGAGTACAACATCTTTATCGACGCTCTCCTCGAGGGGGACGTGTACGATGGGCCCGACTGGGACGCGGTACCGTATTTCGAGGGCTGTCTCCCGATCGAGGTCATGGCGTCACGAGGAAGGGAAACGCTGCGTTTCGGGCCGATGAAGCCGATCGGGCTCACCGACCCGCGGAGCGGGAAGCGGCCCCATGCGGTCGTGCAGCTCCGGCGGGAGGATCGCGCCGGCCAAATGTGGAATCTCGTGGGATTCCAGACCCGGCTGCGTATCGGAGGGCAGAAGAGCGTTTTCCGATCGATTCCAGGCCTCGAGCAATGCGAGTTTCTTCGGTGGGGCTCCATCCATCGCAATGCCTACCTCAACTTCCCTGCCTGTCTGACGCCCCACGGCTCGCTCAAGGACCGCCCGGACCTGATCTTCGCCGGCCAGCTCACCGGGGTGGAGGGGTACACCGAGTCGGCGGCTAGCGGGATTTTGGCGGGCATCAACCTGGGGCGGGTGTTGAAGGGAGAGGAGCCGGTCGTGCCTCCACCCACGACCATGCTGGGCGGCCTGTTCCGTTACATGAGGGAAAGCGCGGTCGACCGCTTCCAGCCCATGAACTCGAATTGGGGGCTAGTCGACCCGCTTGAGCAGCGTGTGAGGGACAAGGTCCGGAAGAGGGAAATGCTCGCGGAGCGCGCCCAGACGGACTTCAGGGAGTGGATGGAGGCGAGTGGGATCGAGGGCCCAGTGGGCGGGCCTGTGGAAGCGCCTGCCCAAGCCGCGCTGCCTTGATGGATGTGGAAGCCGACGTTTCCCGGTTTCTCAAGCACATCGAGTCGGAGCGGCGGCTGTCCCCAAGAACCGTCGTTTCCTATCGAAAGGATCTCGAGGATCTACGGCTTTTTTTCGACGACCATTTCGGTGGTGGAGAGTGGGGGTGGGGGACCGTGGAACGGATCGACTTTCGCTCCTTCATGGGATGGTGTGGGAGAAAGGGACTGACCCGTCGTACCGTGGCCCGCAAGCTGTCGGCCACGCGAACGTTTTACCGTTTCCTTCATCTCGAGCATCGGGTGCCGAGTGATCCGGTCAGGACGCTGAGGTCGCCCAAGATAGAGAAGCGTTTGCCGGGGCATGCGACCTCAAGAAATATCGAGGCGGTCTTTTTGGGCGCTGAGGCCAGGGCCGCGGCGAATACGTTTCGGGACACGAGAAATCTGGTCATCCTCGAGCTCCTGTACGGGAGTGGTCTACGGCTGTCGGAGCTTCAAGGTCTCGATCTCTCGGACCTCGATTTGAGACAGGAACAGGCCAAGGTGCTCGGCAAGGGAAGCAAGGAGCGGCTGGTACCCATCACGGGCTCGGCGAAGCGTGCGATCGGCCGGTACCTGCCTCGCCGCCTTGAATTGGGTGCGGCCTCGTTCGCGCCGGACCGTGAGGCGCTCCTCCTCAATCCGGCGGGGAAAAGGCTCTCGGGGCGTTCTATTCAGACGATTGTCCGGCGGTTCCTGGATGATGCGGCGCCGGGCGAGGGGCTGAGCGCGCACGCTCTGCGCCACAGCTTCGCGACGCACCTTCTCGACGCGGGGGCGGATCTGATGGCGGTCAAGGAGCTTCTCGGCCACGTGTCGCTGTCTTCGACGCAGGTGTATACGCATACGTCCAAGGAGCGGCTGCGGCAGGTTTACCGGAGCTCACACCCGCGCTCGTAGAAAGCGAATCTCCCGCCGGTCTTTTTGGAACGGGCTTGCCTCTTTGGCTTTCCAGGCTTTCCTTCGCGTCCCGAGATGTCCGGCGCCCCGAGGCCCCTACACCCTCACTCCGCCGACGCTTCGCTCCACGGCTTCGCCGCAGATCGTCTCCGTGAGGGCGTAGGGGCCTCGGGGGGTGTGGATTTGTGGCGCTACGGCGGGGCCGGATTTTCCATGGCTTTCGAGCTCACCCCTAAAAAGCGAGAGGTCCAAACAGTGGCTTTTGATCGGTAGCTTCGGATCGAGGCGGCCGGGCGAACGCTGGCTTTGCAAGCCCGCTGGACAGACAGGGATTTTCACAATTCTCCAGTAAAGGAAAGGGAATCGTCCGCTAGGCCGTGCACACAAACGTGCACACTCTTCAGATGGGGGAGGGGCTCCGGCCCCTCCCTGCTTTTTCTTAATAGCCACCATCACGTTCATGGCCGGCGTTCCTGGAGTACTTCAGCGTATTCTGGCCCGTGTCCCCTGGCACCCAAAGAGGACCGCCTTTACGTTCCCCTGGAACAGTGCGGCCCGAGTGACGCCGCGGCCTTCCAGGTCGCAAGCGTTGCGCACGCCCCGGCAGCGAACGGACGTACGCCTTGTACAAGAGATGCCAAGAAAAATTTGGCCGAACGCCTCGTCTCGAGGAGGGAGATAGAACGATGGGCTACACTCGCAACGTCGCGCTCTCGCTGACCGCTTTGGGCCTGTTGGCGCTTCCGGTCCACGCTGCGGGACAGCAGCAGCAGACCGAGCCCATGGGCTTCTTCATCACGAGCGTGGGGCTCGGCAACGGCGGTAACCTCGGAGGCCTCGAGGGCGCCGACGCGCACTGCGAGAGCCTCGCTGAGACAGTTGGGGCCGGTAACCGTACGTGGCGGGCCTATTTGAGCACGCAGGCGACGGCCGACGCCACGGCCGTCAATGCCCGTGACCGGGTCGGTTCCGGACCCTGGGCGAATGCCAACGGCCTCATTATGGCCACCAGCGTGGAAAACCTCCACTACGACAATTCGAATCTCAACTGGCAGTTCACGCTGGACGAGAACGGCAATCAGTTCGCCTCACGCATCGACGGGGATCCGGATTTTACCGAGCACGATGTACTCACCGGTTCACAGATGGATGGCACCGTGTTTGCTGCGGACCAGGACCAGACATGCGACAACTGGACAAGCAACAGCGAGGGGAGCGCCAGGGTAGGGCATGCCGACCGCTACTCCTTCACCACGCCGGGTTCGTCCTGGAACTCTGCCCACGGCACGCCGGGTTGTACACAGGAGAACCTCATTAGCACCGGAGGCGCCGGTTTGTTTTACTGCTTCGCCGCTGGCTGATTGGGGCTTCCCTAGGTACTGTCAACTTAAGCGAAATTCAGGCTGAAACGTGGGCTCCCTAGGACAGGAACACCCTGGAATTCGGCCATTTACTGTCTAGCCGAGACCGCCAAACGGGCAAGAATTAGCTCAAGTTGACAATACCCTCCTGGTTTACACGCGGGGCCAGTAGGGGCCGTATTTCACGAAATACGAGTAGGAATAAGGGAATCATCCACTATTCCCGAGTACGATTTTCGATTCATACATGGGGTTAGTGGACGCCAACGTACACAACAACGTACACAGTCTTCAGACGGGGAGGGGCTTCGGCCTCTCCCCTTTGTGCATAGCCCGGATCGAAGCACCGCACTACTTC
>JADFMD010000175.1 GCA_022564055.1 Gemmatimonadota bacterium | reverse complement strand
TCCGGACGTCCGTCGGCTGTCCTGGGGATTTCCCACGCCGTGGTGGAGGGCGGAGCCTGCGCCGCCGCGGTCGAGATCGACCCGGACGCGGCGACTGCACAGAGAACCGCGAGAAGAACCACCGTCATACGATTGCTCATTTCGACCTCCATTCCGGTGTGATCCACGACACTGATCGGTACTCCAACCCACTTCGAGGCTGCGCCTCGCGACGATAAAATGAGGGGCCGGAGCGAGGCGGTCAACATGAATCTCCCGTCGGCACTCGAAGGGTCGAGGCAGCAACCGGACCGCGCCCTCCGTCCATCCTCGAAATCTGCCCGGGCCGGGCGCCCTAGTGGGGCGTGCTCCCGCCTACAGAGCCCTTACCAAAGCCGGACGCCAGTCTTACGTACCGGGCATTGCGACCGCCACCGCACGGACATTAGCCTTATATTTCCGGATGTTTCCGGTGATTCTCCAATCGACCCCGGGGTGATCTCGGTGCCCTCCCTTTCCCAACGGATCCGCCACTCCCGTGGCACGCCGATCGCGGCCCTCCTCGTCGTTGCGCTGGCCTTGGTCGCTTTGCTCGGTTACGAGGCTATAGATTCGGCTGCGTCGCACCGGCGTACCGCCGAAGCTGTGCTGAGGGACTACGCCTTGGTCTCAGCCACCCAGCTTGCAGGATTTGTACGCAACGAACTCGACAATGTCATCGACGTAGTGCTCGTGCCGGTTCTGAGATCCGGTGACCTCACTTCGCCAGCCTCCATCGGGAGGCGGATGGACAACGGGGCGCGAGAAGCAGGCTGCGAGTGCCCCTCCCTCCAGTCGCCGCTCTTCCTCTTCCGAGTGGACCCATCAGGCGCTGTCACGGTAGTGCCCGACAACGCGCCCAGCCAGATGCGAGAACGCCTTGCCGCACTCGTCACGGTCGAGCGTCCGCAAGCCGTCAACCCCCGCAGCGGCCTCGTCACCTCTCCGGGGGGCGATCTCCTCGATCAGCCGGTTGCGGTGGGATTTCTGATCGCCGAAGACGAGAACGGCGCCCACCAACCCACCTTCGGGTTCGTGGTTTCGACAGTCGCGCTCGAAGAGCTCTTTCTCGAGTGGTACAACGATCAACCTCTTCTGCCTGAGGCGATCGTCGGGGATGTGCCGAACGACTCCGTGCTCCACGTTACGATCGAAGCACCCGGCGAGCTCGTGGTGTTCGCCTCCTCAGTCCCCCGCGCGGGAGCCCCCGGTGCGAGCGTCCCGATCCGCGAGGGGCCGAGGTTCGGCAATCTCGTGGTCCACGCGACGGTCCGGCCGGAGGCCGCCGACCGACTCATCATCGGGGGACTACCAAACTCCCGGCTCCCCCTTCTCGCTGCACTCCTCCTCCTGACCCTCGGCGTGGGCGCCGCTGCGTTCGTCCAGCTGCGCGAAGAGCAGGGCTTCCAGCGTCTGCGGGAGGACTTCGTCTCCAGCGTGTCGCACGAGCTCCGCACCCCTCTTGCTCAGATCCGGATGTTCTCCGAGCTCCAAGAAGCCGGAAAACTGCCGTCCCAAGAGGACCGAGAGCGAGCCACGTCCATCATCGCCAGGGAGGCCCAACGACTCAGCCACCTGATCGACAACATTCTCCAGTTCTCGAGCCTCGGTCGGACATCGGGACAGACGATGCGACGAGATCGGCTCGACCTCAGTGACGCCATCTCCGAGGGCTTGGATTCGGTCACTCACCTTCTCAAGGCCAGCGACATGAGGCTGGATGTCACGCTCGAGCCGAACGTCTGGGTGCACGCGAACGGGCAGGCCTTGACCCGTATCGTCGTGAATCTGCTGGACAACGCGATCAAATATGGCGCGCACGGCCAGACTCTGAAGGTGGACGTGAGCCGAACAGATGGATTCGCCAGGCTCTCCGTCGAGGATGAAGGCCCGGGGATTCCCGTGGCCGATCGAGACCGCATATGGAAAGCGTATCGGCGGCTGGATCGCGATGTGAGAACACAGGTCCAGGGCAGTGGCATCGGCCTTTCGGTGGTCAGCGAACTGGCTTCGCTCCACGGAGGACGGGTCTGGGTGGAAGAAGGGGACGGGGGAGGCGCGCGTTTCGTCCTGGAGCTTCCACTCGTGGAGCGATCAGTCGGGGCCGATGAGCGCGTGGTCGCCGAAGGGGTGGCCTCTTGACCCGAATCCTCATCATCGAAGACAACGAGGACCTCGCCTTCGGGCTGAGACGGACCCTGGAGTTCGAGGGTTTCGATGTCACGGTGGCCGAGGACGGCCTGAACGGCCTCCAGAAAGCGCGAGCGGACGATACCGAGCTCGTCGTCTTGGACCTCATGCTCCCGCGCATGGATGGCTTCAAGGTTCTGAAGGAGCTGCGTAAGAGCGGGTCGCGAGTCCCCGTGCTCGTGCTCACCGCCAAGAACGATGAGTCCGATCTGGTGATGTCCTTCGACAGTGGGGCGGACGACTACATCACCAAGCCATTCAGCACAGTCGAACTTCTCGTACGGGTGCGCGCGCTCCTGCGAAGGGGAGGGCGGGAGGCCAGTAACTCGAAGGACGGACCTGTGCGTTTCGCCTTCGGAGATGTTCGCGTAGACACCGAATCGCGCACAGTGGAAAACGCTGGGACGCCGGTCCAGCTCACTCCCAAGGAGTTCGACCTCCTTCAGGCACTACTCCGTCGCGACGGAGCAGTAGCCTCCAGAGCCGAGCTCCTGGAGGAGGTCTGGAAATACGCCAACCCCGATGTCATGACTAGAACCGTGGACATTCATATCGCTGAGCTTCGACGGAAGCTGGAGGCCGACCCGTCGGATCCCGAGCACCTGCTGACGGTCCGGAAAGCGGGATACCGGCTGCAGGCCTGACCTTCCTCCTTACACACTTCCCCCAAAATCCTTACCAAACCCCGACCATAACCGGCCGTCTCCCGGACTATCTTGGAATCATCAGTAGAAATTCGACGGAGATGCGTTCGTAAACCAGAACCTTGGGGACGGAACCTTGGGGAGTGATACCTTAGAACATCAACGTGTTGCTAAGACCAGCCCTGTTGCGGCCCGAGTGCTGGGCCGCGGGTCGTGGTACGGTTGCTGCAGTACAACCACTCAGCGTAGACCATATGCACTGTTCGATAGAGAGAGGAATCGTAATGCGTCGTGAATCGAGAGCGGGTAGGTGGAAAGTGGATGTGTCATGGATCGGGTCCGCCTTGGTGGCCTCTCTTCTAATGGCGGGGCCACTCGCCGCCCAGCAGGGGGGAGCCGAAGCAGACCAGAACGCGGGCGAGGGGCAGCGGACCCCGGTCGAGATGACGCTGGAACGTATGGTAGACCTGAGCCTCAGCAACAGCTATAGAATCCGGAACCTGAACTTGGGCATCGACCGCACTCGGCACCGGCTGGGCGCGGAAGAGGCCCGTTTGAAGACCAACGTGTCGCTGCAGCTCTCGGTGCCGGAGTTCGAGTCGAGCGCAGATCCCCGGTGGAACTCCACCCTCGGCCGCAACGAGATCATCCACGAGACCACCAGGCGGTGGGAGAGCACCCTCTCGATCCGCCAGCCCGTGATCCTGTTCGGTTATCCGACCAACGGCTACCTCTCGCTCAACAACCGCGTCTACCGGTACAACCAGATCGGGGACGACGGCCAAAACGACCTTCGCTACTACAATCGGTACTTCGTCAGATATACCCAGCCACTCTTCCAGCCCAACGGCCTGAAGAACGACCTCGAGGAGGCGCAGCTGAACCTGGAGAACTCGGAGCTGGAGTTCTATGACGACGTGGTGGAGATCATCGATGATGTCTCCGGCGACTACTTCGAGCTTTTCGAGGACGCCTACGACCGGGTGATCAACGAGAGGCTCGTCGCGAACCTCCAGCTCGCGGTCACGGCAGCGGAGGACATCGCACAGCTCGACCCCGATCGCGCGCTGGACCTCAACCAGGTGACCGTCGAGCTCGCAAATGCCGAACAGGAGCTCGAGCGAGCGCTGAGCGATTTCCGCATCCGGGCGGCCAGGCTCAAGACCCGACTCAATATCCCCGAGTCGGACTCGATCACGCTGAATCCGATGATCATGGTCAACCCGGTCCCGATCGACATCGCGCAGGCGACCGAGTTTGCGCTTACGGCCACTCCGCGGATGAGGCAGCTGGACATCCAGTATCGGCGGAACGAGCTCAACCTGGACCAGACGAAGGGGCGCAACGCCTTCCGGGTGAACCTGAATTTCAGCTACGGACGGGAGGCTCTGGATTCGCAATTCCGGAACGTCTTTGGAAACCCGACCAACACGTATTCGGTCGATGTTACCGCCCGTATTCCCATTTGGGATGGGGGGGAGCGCAGAGAGCGGATCGCGTCCTCGGCAATCAGGATTCAGCAGACCGGCCTGCGGATCGAGGAGGCCGAGACGCAGATCGTCTCGAGAATTCAAAACGAGGTTCGCAACGTCGCTGAGTTCCAGGACCGGGCGCTCAACATGGAGACGAACCTCTTGCTCGCGAACCAGCTGTCGGCGTCGACCCTCGCCCTGTACGTCCAGGGATCGGCTTCGATGTTCGACCTTCTCCAGACCTTCCGCACCGAGGCGCAGACGGCCGAGAATCTGCTGGACGCTTATCTGGGCTGGCGGAACTCGCTCCTGAGGATTCAGGAGATGACGTATTTCGACTTCGAGGTCGGCGTGCCGGTACTGGAACGCTACGGAGTGCGCCTGCCCGGCCAAGGCACCTGACCGGTCGACCGCTCGGCCGGGCCAACTCCGCCGTAGTCAATCGCAGATCGTCTCTCTCGGGCCAACGTCCGGTCGAGACTTAACTATCCAAGTGTACTTGGGGAGGCAACCATGTCCCTACGCCCCGTATTCCTAACCGGGAT
>JADFMD010000174.1 GCA_022564055.1 Gemmatimonadota bacterium | reverse complement strand
CCCCGGGGTATACCTCCCGGAGCACCCTATGCCAGGTCTCCGAGCGCGCTTCGACCGCGGGCGGCCAGCCCGGGCAACTCATCTCGCAGGCCGTCGCCCTCTGCCCCTCCCTCACCCTCCTGGAGCCCGATCCGGCCCACTACGACGCCACGCAGGAAGAACTTCTGGAAACCCTGTCGGGCCTGAGTCCCATCGTGGAGCCCGCCGGCCGTGGGCGGATCTTCGTCGGCATGGATGGGCTCGGCCGGCTGTACGGCTCACCATCGCGCCAGGTGGAGAGAGTTCTGCACACGCTCCTGAAGATTTTCCCTCGCCCGCTGGTGGCCGCCACGAGAATCGGATGGGCTCCTGGAAAATTCGGGGCCTGGGTGGCCGCAGCCGGAGCGGGTCCGGGCCGGCCCGTGATCGTTCCGGACCAGGAGTTGCCGGCATTCCTGAGCCCGTGTCCCGTCTCCGTACTCCCGGTGGATGCGGTCATGACCGAGCGGCTCGAGCGACTCGGCATCGAGACCCTGGGCGACCTGATTCGCCTTCCGACCCCTGCCCTGGTCGGTCAGTTCGGCTCCGACGGGCGGAGGGCCCGGGCGTGGGCCACGGGTGAGCGCATCGACCCCGTCCAGCCATACTACCGCCCCCAGCCGATCCGTGTCTCCATGGAATTTCACACCCCCGTGGGCCAAATAGACACGCTCCACGGCGCCCTCGACCGGCTCCTGGAGCGGGCACTGACCCGTCTGGAGCGCAAAGGCCGGAGCATACAGGGGGTGCGCCTCGGGGCGCGTCTGGAGGGTGGGGGCTCGTGGGCACTGGAGGCGATCCTTCGAGAACCCACGTCCCAGCGGGACCGAATCGCCTTCACCGTCCGAGCTCGGATGGCCCTGTCCCCTCCCCTGCGGGCGGTCGAAGCCCTCATGGTGGAGTTCTTCCAGTTCGGTCCTGCATCGTCCCAGAGCGACCTCTTCGATCGCGCGGAAACTGGCGGCAGAGAGGAGAACGGACGGAAGCTGTCCGAGGGAGCCGTCCCCGCCTCGCTTCGGGAAGCCGTGACGGAGTTGAAGCTGAAGCTGGGGTTCTCTCCGCTCTATCGCGTCGTGGAGATCGATCCCTGGTCCAGGATCCCGGAGCGGCGCCACGCGTTGCTGAATTTCGATCCGTGACTTCGGAGGAGTACCCTCAGAACAGGAGCAGCCGAGTGATGTTGAAGCTGAAACGCCATTCGCCCGGGGCGAACGAGAACGGCGTGCCCACCACGAACTGGGCCGGGTTGAGGCGAACGGAGTTCGTGGCCATGATCTTGAAGAAGTGCCCTCCGGTCTCGAGCTCGATACCGAAGGTTCCGGCGTCGTATTCGAAGTCGGTCCGTTCTTCACTGATGTTCCACTCCCCGAGCACGCTCACGTGCTGCGACAGGTAGAGCTGACCCATGATCCCGACCGAGAACGCGTTTTCCACCTCCTCTTGATTCAGGCGCGCGTTCCGCAAGAAAGAGGGGACCACCCCAAGAGCGAATCGGTCACCGAGCATCACATTAGCGGTCAGCTGCCCGTAGTACTGCCAGGCACGTGTCGATCCATCCAGAAGCAGAGGAGCGTCTCCATTCCAAGCCGTTCCAGCGACCACCGCCACCATCACCGGAGTCGACTCCCGCCCCGCCTCGAACACCCGAACCTTGACGTTGAGGTCGAGGTTGTTGTCCAGGTTCGATCGCTGAAGCGTCACCATTCCGCGATCGTGCAAGCCGAACGCCAGTCCGAACCGGTTGTTTACCGGTCCGTCCAAGCCCCAAAACGCGTCGTACCCGTCTGCGAACGGCGGAAAAAACCGGTGCGAGATCTCGAACTGCCATGCGCCTTACAGTAGCGTTTCAGCCGTCGGGAGATTCGCGGACTGCGAAGAGTGGAATACGAAGATGGGAGTCTCGGTGGCGTCGGACGAACGTTGCCAGCGAACGGGGCGATCCTGCCCCCGAGCTCCCAGAGGAGCGAGAAGCACGGCCGTGATCAAGAGCCCTCGACGCAGCATGATGATCTCCTTAAAGCTCCGGTGCAGGCTGCACCGTGAAGTCCAACTCGAGCCGGACCTCGTTGGCCAGCTTGAGGAACATGAGTCTGGGAATTTTGATCCCGAAATCCGAAAGCAGGAGGTCGAAGGCGCATCGGATGCGGTAGCCCTCTCCCCGCTCCACCACGTCGCAGGGGATATCCATCTGCCGTTCCACCCCGTGGATGGTCATCACGCCCCGGGCGCTAACGCGGAATCCGCCGGCGGCGACCGCCTCTATGCGCTCGATCGTGGCTTCTAAAAAGGCGTAGGGGAACTCCTCGACCTCGAGGTAGTTCCTCCGCATGTGCCGGTTCCGAAGACCGAGGCCGGTATCGAGGCTGGCGAGATCCACCTCGAGATAGAGCTGGGTACCCTCGGTCTCCGACCCCGCCTCGAGCCGTGGTCCGTTGAGGAGTACGTACCCGTCGATGCGATCCGTGACGCCCACGACCTCTTCGATCGGCGCCTGGGACGTGAACCGGACCTCGTTGTCGGCGTTGGGATCGACATGAAATTCCTGGCCGATGGCAATCCTCGGCCAGCAGGCCAGCAGACCGTAGGCCAGGAAGAGCGTACGAATTCCCAAGGGGGACCGGCCTGAGAGACCGGACCCCGATGTACGGGGCGCGGTGAGCGGACTCATATCTTGGACGCGGTCAGTTGTTGAGGGCGTCGGCGTTGATCCAGTTCTTGATGTTGGTCATGTCGATGTTGTCCAGGGCGCCCGACCCCTGAGGCATTCGTGTTCCGGCCGTACCCTCCAACTTTTGCACGAGATAGCTGTTGGCCGCATCTTTCGGTTTGACGCGCACGACGTTCGGATTCCCGACCGAAGCGACGTTCACCAGGTCCGAAAACGATGCGCCGGCGGATGCCAGGCCCAGACCGCCTTCCATCGAGATCCCGTGGCATTGGCCCGTCGTGCAACCGTTGCGGACGAAGATTTCCTGAATGTCCACCGCGAACGACGGATTCTCCTTGATCGTACGGGTGTCTCCGTTGCTGTTGCCGTTTCCGTTTCCACCATCGGTGGGTGTTCCGCCGCAGGCGCCAAGAAGTGCCAGCGCAACCAAGGGAAAGAGCTTCAAACGAATAAGTACCATGTCGGGCTTCTCCAGATCAGGGGACGGTCAGCCTTCGACCAAGTATGACATGCGATTCCAGACCACACGCATCTCCAAGTGCTCCTAATCCATCGGGAAGCCAAAAAAAGTTCCGCGCCGACGCTTCGAGCGCGGCTCGGTGCGGCCAGGACGCGGAGGTGCAGTGCTTCGTGAAAATGCGGAACCCCGGAACACGCCCCGGCGGATCGAGATCGCAGCAGCCTACCTGCTCCGGAACTTTAGGGCCCTCTCGCGGACTACTTCCGGTAGCGCGGTGACACCGGTCGGCGCTGTGCCGTTTCATTCACTGGACTTGGGATAATCATCGAGTATCGTTCTCCAGAGGATCCACCATGACGAGGAGCCGAGATGAAGAATTTTGATGTCAGACGAGGGGCCCCATGGATGGCCATGGCTCTCTTTTTCGCGGTCGCGGGGTGCGGCGGGGATTCTGGAACGAATGGCGGTGGGGGTAACGGCGACGGTGGTAGCGGCGGCGGCGGCGGTACTGGTCCCACTGTGACGACTTCGGTGACGGTCTCGAACAATTTCTTCAATCCGGCAAGTATCCAGGTCTCGCCCGGCGCGACGGTAACGTGGACGTGGGCCGGCGGCAGCCCCGAGGGACACAACGTGACGTTCGCCTCCAGCGAGGTTTCCGCTCCCTCCGCCACGCAGACAACCGGTACCTTTCAGGTCGACATGCCAACTGCGCCTGGAGAGTACGCTTACCAGTGCACCATCCATCCGACTCAAATGAACGCCACGGTAACGGTCCAGTAGCGAAAAGGCCCCGTACGATCTGAGATAGGACACCTACCTGATCGGAGTTCTTGAGCCCTCTTCCGGACTACTTCCAGACCGTGACACCGGTCGGCTCGACATATATCATCCCTTCAGATATTCATCGAGCATCGTTCTGCAAAGAACATCCATAACAAAGAGGGGTCGACATGAAAGATCTTCACGTCAGACGAGGGGCCCACTGGATGGTAGTTTCTCTCTTCCTCGCAGTTGCAGGGTGCGGTGGGGATTCCGTCACGAACGGTGACAACACCAACGGCACTACCAACGGCACCACCAACGGCACCAACAACAACAACAACCCTCCTCCCGTTGTGACGACTTCGGTAACGGTCGGGAACAATTTTTTCGATCCGGAAAGTATCCAGGTCTCGCCCGGCGCGATGGTAACATGGACGTGGGCCGGCGGCGGCCCTGATCACAACGTGACGTTTGCCGACAACACGATTACCACCTCCATCACCCAGACCAGCGGTACGTTTGTGACCGCAATGCCAATGACGGCTGGGACGTACGATTACCAGTGCACCATCCATCCGACTTCGATGAACGGCACGGTGAAGGTCCAGTAGCGGAGAAGCCCCGTACGATCTGAAAGGCCCTCCCCCACTCCACGGGAAACGCTGAGCGCCGCCAGAGGATTGTGGCGGCGCTCAGCGAAAAATCCAAAACCATGGGAACACCGCCCGGCCGAACCACGTAATACTCGGACTCGCCTACACACGGAGTGGGGGCGGTAACACGAGGCAGGAGTCACGTCACACGTGGACTGTTCGGAATTTCTGAGTCGGTTTTCCGATTTCTATGATGCACCACCCGAATCGCAGTTTCGGCGACAAGGAGAGGCGCACCTCGAGCAGTGTGAGAAGTGCGCGCGGTACGAACGGGCGGTCGCCAGCGGAGCCGCGCTGCTGAAGACGTTACCGCGCGTCGAACTGTCTGAGAGCTTCCGGCC
>JADFMD010000173.1 GCA_022564055.1 Gemmatimonadota bacterium | reverse complement strand
AGCGGTCCTCGACGCGCACCGCGAGGGGGTCCGAAAGGGTAAAGAGTAGCGGGGCCGCCACCCCGTCACCGGAGACAACGACGATCTCTGCGGGCAGGCCGGGAACGGCGGTGGCTGCGAAATTCACCCCCTGCCCGACGCTAAAACTGAGGAACCCCCGAATGGCCTGCGCCTCGCCGGCGAGCGCGCCGAGGGTCCAAGTGGTAGAGGCCCTCCCCTGCACGTCCGTCTGCGTTTGGGCGGGGGTCGGGCTCCCACCGCCCTCTATGATCTGGAACGCGACCGGCACACCGATGGCGGGATTTCCTAGGCGATCGTGGGCGTGAAGCACCAGAGGCTCTGGAAGGAGCTCGCCGGCCGACCCAAGCTGGCCGTCCCCGGACACCTTCTCCAGCATAGTGGCTAGCTGCGTGACCGAGAGGTTGACCGACCCGGAGGCCGCTCCCGCGGCAGCCGTGATCGCGGCCGTCCCGTTTCTGACAGCCGTCACGAGCCCCGCCGGCGAGATCGTGGCGACGTTCGGGTCCGAGGAGCTCCACGTGACCACCGCGTCTCGCAAGATCCGATCGTCTTGGTCCCGCACCTCCGCCGACAGGGTTGCGGTGGCCCCGATCGCGTCCAGGGTGATACCTGACGGTGAGATGACGATCGTGGAGGCCTCCGGCGCGTTCCCGGTGATGAGATCGCAGCCCGCGAGCCCTATGGAAAGAAGGAGGAGCCCCCCCGTCCATCGGAGGCGCCGATGGGCAATGCTCATGGCGGCCTCCCTTCGTCGCTTGCCCTCCACGCGGGCAGCTCTGGGGGCGCTTTCGCCCGGTTCGCGTCGGTTCGTCGAATCCATAGAATGGAACTGATCAGGCTTGAGTAAGGTTCGTGGGGGTAGACCCTCTAATATATGGTTCGTATGTTGGCACAATGCTGATTTCGCCGCGATGGGCGATCCGTTCCTTCGCGGGGGTCGCTATACTTCTTCCACAGCGTTCTCAGTTCTCTCTCGGTCGGCCCAGGGGCGGCCGACCAGGAGCAACCGCATGAATCTAGAACCTTGTCCGCGCTTTTCTTTCCGCCGGGGGGGGCTGGTCGCAGGGTTGGCTCTCCATTTCGTCCTTCTTCCCACCTCGTTCCTGGAAGCGCAGCAGACTGGAAGTGTGACCGGAACGGTGACGGATGCGGCAAGTCTCCGACCGGTATCCGACGCGCGCGTGTTCATCGTCGGCACCGCGGTCCAGGCGTTCACTGACGTCGAGGGAAGCTACAGGCTCAGCGAAGTACCGGCAGGCGAAGTCGAGATGCGCCTCGAGCGGTTGGGGTACGCCTCGGTGGATAGCACGCTGCAGGTCGCGGCCGGGCAGACCTTTGCGGTGGATTTCAGCTTACTCGTTTCAGCGCTCGCGCTCGACGAACTTTTGGTGACTGCCACGGGCCTACAGCGGCGCCGAGAGCTCGGCAATGCTACGGCCGTAATACGGGTCGACGACGAGCTGGAACGCGCTGCGCCGGTGAACCTCTCAGCCCTGCTCCAGGGTCGAGCCACCGGAGTGCAGGTTTTGCAGAGCTCAGGCACGGTCGGAACCGCCTCGACCATCAAGATCCGCGGAAACGGCACGATCAGCCTGAGTAACACGCCCCTGATCTACATCGACGGCGCGCGCGTCTCCAACAGCGTTCAGTCGGGGCCTGGTGTTGGAGGCCAGACCACGAGCCGTCTGAACGATCTGACGCTCGAGGACATCGAGTCTGTGGAGATCGTGAGGGGCCCGTCCGCCGCGACGCTCTACGGCGCCGAGGCAGCGGCCGGGGTCATCCGGATCACGACGAAGCGCGGTCGCACTGGGGCCACCGAGTGGACGTTCCGGTCCGAGTGGGGAGCGAACTGGGATGACACGGATTGGCCGGAGACCGTTTGGAATCCGCGGTCGTTCTTCGATGCACTGCAAGATGTTTCCGAGCTGTTCGCACCCGGTCAGATCCCGCCCGGCACGAACTTCGCCACGATCCCAGACACGCTCTACACCATGAACCTCCTTGGAGATGGAGTAGGGGGTGACACCTCTTATGGGACGCCATGGCGCACCGGCGTGGAGCAGACCTACGGAGCCTCACTCCGGGGAGGGTCCGAGAACGTCACCTATTTCCTTTCGGGAGAGTTCAGCGGACGCGAGGGCACTCTGGCTAACAACGAATCGACCCAGCGGAACTTCAGGGCGAATTTCAACCTCTTTCCTTCCGAGAAAGTGGACATCGCGCTGTCCACGGGATACAGCTACAACTTGGTGTCTCTGCCGGACAACGACAACAACGCCTTCGGATACATCGGAGTGGCCATGGTGGGTTTCCCCTGGGCCACTCCTATCAAGCGTACGGACCTCGTCGTCGGAGGCGAATGGATGACGTGTCCCCTCGCATACGAGGTGCACCGTGCAACGGTCAGCGCGGGAGTAGCTACGACGTTGGAAAGCCTTTCGGAAAACAACTGCGCGGACAATCCGTTCTTCTCCGAGCGCACCTTCGACGACGTAGCGACCCTCAGTAACACACAGAAGATCGAGCGCTTGACGGTGAGCGCAACGGCCGACTACCGCCCCTTGGACTACCTGACTGCCACGGGAACCGTGGGCTACGATCAGTTCTCCGACCGGACGGGCTTCTTCGTGCCGGTGAACCCGGATCTCCCGTTCGGCGACGCTTCCCGCGGACTCCGGAGCATCGGGCATGGATTGAACCGTTTGCTCACCCTCGAGGCGAACGTGAACGCCACGTACGAGATCTTTCCGGAGCTCCACTCCGTCACTTCCGTGGGCATTCAGTTCTTCCGCCAGAAGTTCGAGTCCACGGGCGCGACCGGACGAATTCTTCCCCTTGGATCCAGGACGGTTTCCAGTGCGGTTGAGACCGAGGGCTTCGAGTCCATCGGCGAGACCCGGACGGTGGGGGTGTTCGTGCAACAGCAGTTCGGGTACCGCGATCGCCTCTTCTTCACGCCCGGTTTGCGACTCGACGATAGCAGCGCCTTCGGCGAAAACCTCGGGAGGCAGACATACCCGCGGGTCATGGCCTCGTACGTGATCAGCGATGAGGACTGGTTCGAAGACTTCGTCCCCGGCACGTTTGTGGGATCGCTTCGGCTGAGAGCCGCGTGGGGGAGGTCCGGGAAGCAGCCGGCGAGCTTCGCCGCGCTCAAGCTCCTGGGTCCACGGCGGGTCACCTTCCGAGGGGAGGACGTGGCGGGCCTGTCGCTCGTGGGGCCGGGAAACCCGGGGCTCAAGCCGGAGCGAGGCCAGGAAGTGGAGGCGGGCTTTGAGGTGGACCTCCTGGATGGACGCCTGGGCCTTGACTTCACCTGGTTCCGCCAGACCACGAAGGACGCGATCGTAGGGAAGCGACTCGCTCCCTCCACCGGTTATTCGGGGCCCCTATTCACGAACATCGGTGAAATAACGAACCGCGGCGTTGAGCTGGGCCTGAGTTCCGTCGTTCTGAATACCGGGACCCTGAGGTGGGATTGGCGACTCAACGTGTCCACGGCGAAGGGCGAGATCACCGACCTGGACGAACCCATCATCTTCGGGCTTGGAGGCGACAGCCAGCGGCATGAGGAGGGGCATCCCTACGCTTCCTACTTCAGCCGCACGTATACCATCGACGAGAGCGGAGACGCCATGGCGTCGGACTCGGCAGTTTTCGTCGGTCATCCCACGCCGGAGTTGGAGGGCTCGATATCGACTACGCTCGAGCTCTTCGGCTGGGTGACATTGTCCGCGCACCTCGGCTTTGCTGCCGGTCATCAGCAGTTCAACAGCACCGAGCAGTTCCGGTGCGGCTTCCTGGGGGGTGGCACCTACGGTGGAGTGTGCACGCAGCTCTTCGAGGTGGGGCCGGACGGCGAGCGGACCAGCCAGGCCAAGATCAAGGCGGCGGCAGGCGACGACCTGCAATACGCGCCCTGGATCGAAGACGCAGACTTTGCGCGGCTCCGGAGCGTCTCCGCCCGGTTCGAGTTGCCGCAGGGGTGGCTCGCGCGCATGGGGGCGCGTCGAGGGAGCTTCACCATTGTTGGGGAGAACCTGGCGCTATTCACGAAATACAAGGGGCTCGACCCCGAGGTGAGTTTCGCGGGAGGATCCCAGAGCGTGCGGGCGGAATTCTTCACCCTGCCTCTGGCGAAGCGCATCACGGGGCAGCTCTCAATCTCGTTCTGAGGTCGGGTGCCTGACATGCATAAAGAGACTGAAATGGGACCGCTGCGGCGATGGCTTTCGCTCGTTTTGGCGGGCGTCCTCGTCCTGCCCGCGTGCGACGGGATCCTCGACATCGACCAGACGGGAATCATCGTCTTTGACGACGTCGAGGCTGCGGGTCCGGCGGCAGTGCCGGTGCTCGTGAACGGAATGGTGGGCAACTACCAGGAAGCTGTGGACGACATTATTCGATACTCGGCGCTGCTCACCGACGAGATGATCGTGTCGGGGACCTTTGAGACGCGGCTCCAGGTCGACCGACGACGAATCCAGGTGAACAACGCGACCTTGACGGGTGCGATGTACACCCCCTTGCATCAGGCACGGATGCAGGCGGATACGACGGTCAACCTCTTGCAGAATCGACTTCAGGACCCGACCTTCGAGGAGGTTTTGGACGAGCTCAACGAGGGGATCGCCCTGGGGAAGCTCTACGGCGGGTTTTCTCGGATCTGGATGGCCGAGCTCTATTGCTGGAGCATCCTCACGGGAATGTTCCCGGAAAGCTCCCCTTTGCTACCGGACAACCGGATGCTTCAGGCCCTCATCTTCCTTCAGCAAGCGGAGACGCAAGCGGCGATCGCCGGGCTGGAAGAAATCCGGTTGGCGGCGATCGCGGGCCAGGCCCGGGCCCATCTTTGGCTACGGAACTTTCCACAGGCGGCAGCACTCG
>JADFMD010000172.1 GCA_022564055.1 Gemmatimonadota bacterium | reverse complement strand
ACGGCGACTCAGCGAGTGTACCCGCACCGACTCGATGCCCAGGTCGTCTCGATGGAGCCCCACCACGGCATCCGAGGTGATCTGGACGAGTTCCAGCCCGGCGGGGACTTCCAGCCGTCCGACCTCAGCTCCTTCCGGCGAGATCACCAGCCAATTGCCTCCCGGACCACTTGGGCCCCCGGGACGTCCGCCCAAAGCAAGGGCATGTACAAGGGGCTCGTATGGGCGGACCCACACGTAGCCGGCCTCGTCCACGATGAAGTCCCAAAACGAGGATAGGCGATCGGGTTCCGGGAACGCCGAGAGCCGTCGTCGCGTCGCCGTCCTTTCGTCCTCGTCCGCCCGGGCAACCGCCGAGTCGATGACCTGTCTGAACACGGAAGAGGCCGGGGCCGGGGCATCTATGGCCAACGCGATCTCCCGCAGATATGTGCCTGACCCGTCATAGACGCGGATCGCGGGAGTGAGCGTCTCCGCAGCGTACACCTCGCCCGCGTGCACGTCGAAAAGTCCGATGGGCGTGAGCGGATGCGGGCCGGAGATTCCGGGGACTCGGAAGCGCGCCATTCCCTCGGCGTCCGCGAGCCGAGCCACGTAGGCGCCGTCACGCGAGACGTAGAGCACACTCATCGGATCCCGCTCCCCGTATGTGATACGCGCAATGCCCGTAAGAGCCCAACCATCCCCCAGGGGGCCAAGCATGCGATCCGGCGGCACCGGCGTCCCACGGATGGTGACCACCTCCACCTCGCCACCTGGAATGAAGCGAGTGATGCGCCGCAGGCGGCCATCGTACGCCTCGATCGTGTCCCCCCGTGCCCACGCGCTTCCCAGGGAACCGAACTCTCCGGGTCCCTCCCCAGGCCCTCCATAGCTCTCGACGAACGCTCCATCGGGACTGAATAGTCGGATCGTCCGCGCCCCTCGGGTCGGAACGGCCAGCGTACCGTTCGGCATGAGAAAGGGCGTCGTGACTCGATCGAACTCCTCCATCGGATCACCCTCGAGCACGCCTACGTCCAGGTCGGCCGTGGGCTGGATAGCCACAGGGGCTCCCAAGGGGACGAGAGCCGCGCGTGCGTCACTCGTGTCTCCACCGCAATCCGCCGTCACAATGGCCGCGAGAATCGCGATCGCCAGGAGGTGCGCCGGCCGCGTGCGGGATTGGATCATCGTCTCACCGAGAGTGCACCGGGCACAGGACCTCGAGTGCGGCATAGAATCCGTCACGACGATCCCACCACGTCGGTGCGGTGTCAACAACCGCCCAAAGGACTCCGGCTGCCACCTCTCTGCTTCCTCGAGCGGGCGCGCGTCCCATGGGCACGGTAATTGCTTTATTTCAGACCGGCACGTGCGGGCAGGTGCCTGGTTGGAGACGCGCCCTGGGGGGGCGCAGCGATCTCACCGAACCCGAGAGGGACTGTCCGCACTACCGCCCAACAGCCAACGGTTGCACGCTAGGCCGTAAGCGCCGCGTCCCTGCTGCAGGTGTGGGACGTAGACCACACTGAGGTCACGGGCCGCACGGCGGCCGGTCATCTAGGAAGGACCTCCCCGCCGCCCACCGACGGACGCGCGGCCGCATCAGAACGCGATAGGTGCCGGTGTGCCCCGTGTGGTCAGCGTACCGTCCCCGAGCTGGCCCCGCTCGTTGGAGCCCCAGCACAGGATCTCCCTCACGCCGTGGTCAGGCCGCACGCGAACTCGACACCCAGGGCGAGCGACCCGAACGCATGGCCTCCGGCGACTGGAGTGGGAACGTCCTCGCACGGAACGTCACTCGTTCCGCACGCGGCCGACGGAGCTGTGCCGAGCTGGCCGAAGCGATTCGCGCCCCAGCAGAGAGCGGCGCCCCCCTGCTCGACGCCACACGAGAAGGTGCGGATATGCGATCCGTGGGACGTGTAGACCCCCGGTCTTGAGTATCGATCCCGCACACGTGATAGGTGCCGACGCTCACCGTCGACCAGGTGAGGCCGCCGGCGACCTCCACCGGACGGAACGAGTTCAGCTCCGATCCATCACCGAGCTGTCCGAGGGCGTTGTTGCCGTCCGACGGCCGAAGGCAAACAAGCACGGTCTGGTCGACATGTCCCCCCCCAAGACGTCACGCCGATGCGTCGGGTGGCGACGCACTCAGATACCCCATCCGATTCGCGGCCATCCATACGGCAAAGCCGGCCGCGGGGTTACAGTCGCGGGGGTCGGAGTCGGATCGAGGCTGGGGGTACCGACGTCCTAAGAAACTGCCTCGGTTGTAATCCACTCCGTCGCACACGCGGGACACATGCCGTGGGTGGTCGTCACACCGAGGTAAATCAGGATTTGATCCAGGATCGTCATCGGGCGGTGGCACCAGGCGCACTGCTTCGCCATCATTTTCACGACGAGCCGGCTTCCATTGCCGCGACCTCCTCCTAAGCGTTGCTCTTCGAGCCACTCCTTGGGAATCCAGCATCGCATGTCTCGTGCCGTTTTCCTCCTAGGCGGAGCCCGCGTCGTAGGTCCTGCCGTTTCCGCAGGACGGTCCGGGCTTTCCGGGGGATCCCGGCGCGCACGACGCCAGTGGGGGGGCTCGCCGAACCGGCTAAAGTTTTCCGGGTGAGGGCAGTGTCTTCCACAAGAAACGGCCGGCGCCAGGAGGCGCGAAGGTACGTGACCGCTGCATGACGGATAGTTACCAGACACGATCGCGCACCAGTGCGCGAGTCACCTCCCCTTTGTGACGAGGACGTTGGAAGATGAAGAGAGTACTATACTAATCGCTACTGTTGCTGGCGGGCTCGCCTTCTTTCTGCTGGGCGGTCTGATTTACGAAGTCATTCTGGGAGGCTTCTACGAGGCCAACTTGGGGTCAGCGACCGGCGTCTTGCGGGAGGTACCCATTTGGTGGGCATTGGTCGTGTCGCAGCTCGGACTAGCCGCGGTCGTCACGTATGTCTTTCTCCATGCGGACGTCGCGACGGCGTCTGACGGCCTTAGGGCGGGCGCCATCTTCGGCCTGTTGTTTGGAATCGCGATGGCGTTTGATCTCTACGGGGTGACCAACTGGTCGAACGTGACAGTCGCATTCGTCGAACCCTTCGTCACGGCCGTCCGAATGGCACTCGGGGGCGCGGTGATCGGGTGGACGCTTGGGATGGGTAGCGACACCGACGAGGTTGCCACCTCCTAAGAACCTGCTCGGGGTTTTCGGGGTGAGAAGCGGTCATTCCAGGACGAGTCCGGTGTCGAGCTGAACGAGGTCTAGAGCCCGGGAAACGGGACGCATGTCTCCGGGAAGCGGCCTGAACATCACGTGATGTGGTCTCGTCGTCACGTTGATCCTGAGCAGGGGCGTTGCCGGCCTCGGTCTCTCGAGGCATGGTACGCCGGCCCCCTGCACCAGCTTCCATGGGGGCTCCCACGGAGGACCGACCAACACTTCACGACGGAGGACGTTTCATGCGGATCGCCAAGGACGATGTGCCTGTAAAGATCGATATACCGGGTGCCAAGGCCCGCCAAGTCCTGGACTTCGGTGATGCCACTGGACTCGGAAAGATGGCCGGCGAGTATTTTTCGTTTGGAGCAGGAACCGACCTTGCCCCTCTGCTCGAGGGATTGGAAGACGACCTTTGCCAGTCTCCCCACTGGGGCTACATGCTGGAAGGCGGATTGACGATCACCTATGCCGATGGTTCAACGGAAACCGCGAGCGGTGGCGACCTCTTCTACTGGCCTCCGGGGCATACCGTTCGCGCCGATGAAGAGTCCGAGGTAATCCTCTTCAGCCCCCAGCGTGAGCACTGTAAGGTGATAGACCACATCATTGGAAAACTGCAGGCCACTTGATGTGTGTTTCGCCTTGTGCGTCCGCTTGACCAACCACGAACGCAGGCGGCCGGTTGAGAATCCTGGTAGTTGAAGACGAGAAGAAGGTCGCGAGCTTCCTCGAGAAGGGGCTCCGTGAGGAGGGATACTCCGTCGACGTCTCGCACGACGGCACCGACGGTTTGCTCAAGGCGCACGTGCACGACTACGACCTGCTCGTGCTCGACGTCATGCTCCCTGGCAAGACGGGCCTCGAGATCGTTCGTAGCCTCCGCTCCCGCGAGTCGTCGGTGCCGGTACTTCTCCTGACCGCACATGGTGACCAAGATGACATCGTGCTCGGTTTGGACGCAGGCGCGGACGACTATCTGACGAAGCCGTTCGGCTTCGATGAGTTGCTCGCGCGCGTTCGGGCGCTGCTGCGAAGGGGTGGCTCCACTCGGCCGGATCGGCTGATCTACGCCGACGTGGAGCTCGACCGTGTCACGCACAAGGCGCACCGCGGGGGAGATCGTCTCGATCTCACTGCGAAGGAGTTTCAGCTTCTCGAGTTCTTGATGCTGAACGCCGAGCGCGTCGTTCGTCGGACCGAGCTGTTGGAGAAGGTCTGGGACCTGCGTTTTGATCCGATGAGCAACGTGGTCGACGTACATGTTGGACACTTGAGGCGGAAGCTGCGAGAGGCCGGTGACGGACCGCTCATCCAGACGGTTCGTGGCGTCGGGTACGTCTTCCAGAAGAGTGAAGCGGAATGATCCGCTCGTTCCGATTTCAGCTCGCGTTGCGGGCAACCGCCGGGGCCGCGTTGGGGATGGCAGCGCTTTCATGTGTCACGTTGCTGACTCTTCGGGCGATGCTCGATCGCGAGCTCAACGCTTCGATCAGCAGCGTAGCCTCCATCCAGGCTGCGTCGTTGGCCGACGGGACCTCGGACGGCATGCACTTCCACGAGTGGGACCTCACGGCGGACGAGGCGGCCTCGGTCAGCGGGCTCCTTCGTTACGCACAGGTCTGGCGGACGGATGGTGTGAGCCTCCTGCGCAGCCGCTACATGATGTCCGACCTGCCCTCGGATGCTGAGACACTAGCCCGGGCGGACGCGGGGGAGTTGATCTGGGCTGACCAGCGGTTCGAGGGCTACCC
>JADFMD010000171.1 GCA_022564055.1 Gemmatimonadota bacterium | reverse complement strand
ACCCAGGGGCTGGCCAATAGTCACGCCGCAGCTGATGGACAGAGCCGTTAGTCGGCTCTATTTTGGAGGGAAACCGATGGAACTGCGGACTTTGTGCCTTCTCTTCACCGCGTCTTGCCTTGCGTGTGCAGAGCCTGCCGAACCTCCCCCGGCGGAGGGGTTCGTAGATGTAATCGGTGGGCGGATCTGGTACCAGACCATGGGGTCCGGTGACGAGATCCCTCTCTTGGTGATCCATGGTGGCCCGGGAGGTGGGAGTTGCAGGTATCTCGCGTCCCTGGCGCAGCTCGCCGAGTCGCGTCCGGTCATCGTCTATGATCAGCTAGGCTCTGGCCGATCAGATCGTCCGTCGGATACGACACTTTGGAACGTGCCCCGTTTCGTGGACGAGGTCTCGAGACTGCGCGAGGCTCTTAATCTCGATGAGCTTCACATCCTGGGTCATTCCTGGGGTGGCTCCGTGGCCGTCGAGTATATGCTAACGAAGGCTCCGACCGGTGTGCGGTCTCTCACACTGTCTGGTCCTGTCATCGACACAGAGCAGGTGATTGCGGATGCGAACGCGCTCCGCACCCGCCTGCCGGAAGATATCCAACTGGCTTTGAGGGCTGGCGAGGAATCGAAGGACTTCGACTCACCGGAGTTCTTGGCTGCGACCGACTCGTTCTACGCGAGGTTCTTCGTGCGTAGCGGATGGCCATGGGCAGCCGTCCCACAATGCGATGGGGTCGCGGGCCGCAACACGGAGGTCTACGAGTATATGTGGGGGCCGACAGAGTTCACTGTGACCGGGACGCTGCTCGACTTTGACCGTACGGATCGTCTGCACGAACTGGAGCTTCCTGTCATGTTCATCGTTGGACGCTACGATGAAGTCCGACCGGAAACGATGTTCGAATACCAGCGCCTGATCCCAGGCTCAGTTGTGGAGGTCATCGAAGACGCAGGCCACATGATCATGGAGGATCAGCCGGAGCGATTCAACGCCGCCGTCCAAGAGTTCCTCGCCTCTGTGGAGACGAGGTAGTCATCTCGCCGTTGAGCCGCTCAGAATCAACCTTGAAGTGCGACACGGACATAGGCGATCGAGTCTGCTGAAAATCCGGATGGGAAACATGAATAGTGGCCACTAATATGCTTTCCCCTTTCGCTCTCCTTGGAATCGCGTGAGGGAGCTTTCGAGACCTCATACCCTACCGAGGACCCACGCCTAGAGGAGAAAGGCTCCCCAACCCGCCATGAACCGGCAGGAACCCTATCTTCGGGGCGAGATGCTGCTCGGGAGCCGGATCGTCCCATGGAAGAGAACCGAGCACGGCATCTAGTCCGGGACGATCTCGGCCAAGGAATAACACAGACTGTAACCCGCCACGAGATCGGTCCTGCAGTGGCTGGGCCCCGTTGCATGGATCGATCCCAATCGTTAGGCCGCAGCATCCGATCACCGAAATGCGCTCGGACATGGCTGCCCGGCTGTTCGCTTCTTGGTGGTCCCTGTCGGATCTCGGAGTGCAGCCGCATGCTAGGAGCGTCCCCGCTATCTAGGAGGCTCGCGATGTCCGTCCTCACACGCACGTTTGGACTTCTCCCCGTGGCCGCTGTGGCGGCGGTCCTCGTGCCTGACCCCGCCCTTGCGCAAGACGACGACGGCTGGCGCACCATCGAGTTCGAGACGACCGAGGTCACGGCCGCTGATGTTGCTCTCTCGCCCGACGGGGAGTGGCTGATCTTCACAATGCTCGGCCACCTCTTCAGACTGCCGGTCACAGGCGGTGAAGCAGAGCAGCTGACGTTCGGCCCCTATTACGACACGGACGTGGAGTTTTCGCCGGACGGTCGTCACCTGGCCTTCGTCTCCGACCGGGACGGGAGCGAGGGCAACGTCTTCGTGCTGGAGCTGGCGACTCGGGAAATAACCCAGGTAACGCAGGAGTCCTCGGCGGGCCGACCTACCTGGTCTCCTGACGGCAGGGCGATCGCCTATCTGAGCTTCGTCGGCGAAGCGCGGAATTCACCCCAACCTTGGAAGATCGGGCCAAGACCAGTACCTACCCCGCCCGCTCTGGTGCGCCGGCTTGCCTGGAGAGAGGGGGGGGAGCCTGAAACACTGAGTGCGGAGCCGCGACTCTTCCGCTCGTTATTCTACCTGCCAGATGGACGCCTCGGGTGGACCGTGATCGAGCGTGGGTCTGCGTCAGTCCGTTGGGACTTCTCTCCAGACGCGATCACACGGATCGAGCTCCTTGACCCCGAGGGCACGGTATCGACTCTACGTACTCTGGTCGGCTACGTCGATCCCGTTTCAGCTAGTCCTAGTGGCGGGCTCTATGCCCGCCGCTCCGCTGGGGTTTGGGCCGCCCCTCGGCCACCCTCTCGAGACGACCTGACTTTTGTTCCGCTCCCCCAAGGGCCTGAAAGGCGGATCGTTGAGCTATCCCGGCACAGGGGCTGGACCCCGCGGTTCGCCGTGGCGCCCAATAACGAGAGCGTGTACCTGGCTGACTCGGGCCAGCTCTGGAAGGTCGCCACCACTAACGGAGTCAGGGAACGCATTCCGTTCAGCGCCCGGGTGAGACTGGAGATCTATGATCCGGGGCCAGTCGAAAAGCCAACTCTTACGCCGCCTGGGAGCCCAGCGCCTCCTCGTAGCGTGTTGTATCCCGTGGTGTCACCGGACGGGCGCACTCTGGTGTTCGGAGCAGCCGGCTATCTCTGGCAGCAACCGCTCGACGGTGGCCCGGCGCGGCGACTGTTTGAGGGCAACGGGTTCGAGGAGTGGCCGGCGTTTTCCCCCGACGGCAAGCAGCTCGCCTATACGCACACCGAGGGTGGCATATCAGAGGTCAGAGTCCTCGACTTTGCGACGGGCCGGGCACGCACCTTGGGGCCCGGCGAATGGCCGCCCAGCTGGAGTCCGGACGGGAAGCGACTGGTCTTTGGAGACTACGAGGGCGACACCTACCACGTGGTGGCGCTAAACCTCAGCGACGGCGCGAAGGAGACGCTCATCGCCTTCGACACTTGGCGGTCGCCGCGCCCCCATTTGTCGGTCGACGGTCGGGCTCTTTACTACTCCGATACACGGCCGCTTGCACGGCAGCTCGACGAGAATGCCACGGGGCTGGGAGGCCTCTATCGTCTCTTCCTCACTGAACAGGCCCTGCCCCAGGCTGTTACCGACTTGCAGGACCGCTTGATTGACGGGCTGGTCTCCCCCACCGGAGAGTGGCTGGCCTTTCAACGCAACATGGAGATCTGGGTGGCGCCCCTGGGCACGGAGCCTGTGAGGGAAGAGGACATCCGCCAGCTTACACGCCAGGGGGCCGCCACTTTCTCGTTTACCCCGGATGGCTCGGCGGTCGTCTATTCTTCGGGGAACCGCGTCTGGCGCCAGGCTCTGACCGGCGGTGAGCCTGAAGAGATCCCCATCCGACTCCAGCTGACCCCGATCACGGCCCCGCCACTGCTCGTGCGAAGGGCGCGTGTCCTTGATTTCAACGCAGGTGGGTTCAGCCCCGAGACGTCGCTCCTCATCGAGCAGGGCCGAATCCGTTGGGTCGGTGATGAGCTCGGGCAGGAACTCCCGCAGGACGTGGACATCCTGGATGCTGGTGGCCGCTTCATGATCCCAGGGCTGTTCGACATGCACGGCCACGGCGGAAGGTTCCTTGGGGGGGAGGAGGTGTACCTGGCGTTCGGCATCACCTCGGTCCGCAGCTTCGGCGGCTGGTTGAACGCTACGACTGATCGTGGCGAGACTAGCGCCGACCCCGTGCCCCGCTACTTCCGGTCGGGCGCCTCGTTCGGGGGGTCCTTGGGCATCCACGATGAGGCCGAGGCCCTGACCTTTGTACGCCGGTGGAAGCAGCTGGGCGCAAACCATATCAAGATCCACAACACAACCTCGTGGCCGTTAATGCGTGCGGTAGCGCACGAGGCACGACGGCTCGGCCTAGCCGTGGTAGGACACGGAACCACCGTCGACGAGGTCACGAAGAGCGTGACCGCAGGATTCACCTCTATAGAACACGTCATAGCCCCCAGTCGCGCCTATGACGATGTGATCCTGATGCTTGCCGCGGCAGATACATGGTGGGACCCGACGCTCGGTGCGGCGGCCAGGGGGTTAGGCGACTGGGAAGAGCAACTCGCCGGTGTTCATGCCGCGTATCAGAGTGGTGTCAAGTTGCTGGCCGGAACCGACCTGGGTCCGGAGCAGCTCCATGAGGAGTTGGGATTCTTGGTTGAGGCGGGAATCCAGCCGATCGACGTGCTGCGCATCGCAACGCAGGGGGCAGCTGAAGCCGTGGGTGCAGAGGACCACCTAGGTACACTGGAGGTCGGCAAGCTCGCAGACATCGTTCTACTGGATGCCAACCCGTTGGAGGACATCAAGAACACGCAGACCATCTGGCGGGTCATCAAGGGCGGGTGGGTGTTCGATCCGGAGGAGTTGCAGCCGCCTCGTAATTGATCGACGAGGCCAGGGCCGCGGCTCAGATCAACTTTGAAGTGCAACACGCACTAGGTGATCGAGTCTGCTGAAGAGCCGCACTCCAATACCTTCTCCACTACGTAACCCCCCTGGATGCCTGGAATCGGGGATTCCGATTCCAGGAAATATTCCCCGAAACCCGAATAAAACCGGGCATCTCCCGTGATTTGGCGTATAGCCTGCGTGTAATGGGGTTCAGGGGGTCGCCGGTTCGAGCCGAGCGTCGGCAGCGTTCTCGAATAGATCCTGATGTCCTCCGCGAGACGAGCGGAGGGGGCCGAAGGCCCCCGGAGCTCAATCCGGCCGTCCCGACTGGGGATAAGGTGTACTCCCTCAGGGCTTTGGATGCTCTGGGGGAGTTTCCTTGTTTTGGGGGGTCCACGACGTAGCTCCAATACGCTGGCCGTGCCCCGCGAGATCCCAGACATGAGAGTTACCGGGATACTTTGTTGCGCTCAAGGTGGGGGACCGCCTATGATGGGGCGGACGAAGCAGTACAATAGGAGTT
>JADFMD010000170.1 GCA_022564055.1 Gemmatimonadota bacterium | reverse complement strand
GAAGAACTCGCTGCCGGGCGCCCACTCCCAGCGAAACCGGAAGTTCCCGCTCACCCTCCTGGTCCCCGAGTTGTACTGTACCAGCCCACTCAGGAACGTGCGCGGAGTCAGGCTATAGGTCACCCGCGTCCTCGCAACGTGCTGATTGAACTCGCCGGCGAACGCCTGCTGATCGGGCAGGTCGATCCAGTTGAACTCGACACTGGGCTCCACCGACAGCTGCGGAAGGATTTCGATCCGGGCACGGTCGAGGCGCACGGATGTGATCTCGCCCGTGTAGAAGGTCCCCCTCCGCACGGAGAGGTTTCCTGAAATCCGCCGCTGTGAGCCGAAGTTGTAGCCCACCTCGACGTCGCGAAACGAATACCGACCGGCGGGGATAACAGCGCCAGAGATCGGCGTGTCCTGGATCAGGTTTTCGTAGCTGTCGGTGAAATTGACGCTGAACCGGTCGCTGTTCTCGAGCTCGATCTGGAAGCGCCCGCCTGCATCACGACTCTCTACGAAACCAGCCTGCTCGTTTTCGAAATAATTGAAGTTTCCCTGGAAGGTGAGTTGACGGATCCACCCGATGGACTCCGGCCGGGGGCTCCAACGCACCGAAGCCGAGCTTTGCCGGAAGCCGCGACGCTGCACGAACCCGATTTCCGGGTTGAAGTCGTCACCGACCAACAGATGATCAAGCTGCGTTCCCCATTCGTCGCCATTGTAGCGGAGCCGTGCCTGATAGCTCTGATCGTTTCCGGTGAGTCCTCTGGTCCGTGTCTTCGCGTAATAGCCCACGAGGCTGGCGTCCTGGAGGAACGAGAGTGAAGCGTCTGCCCCGTAAGTCTGATTCGAGCCGCCGGAGAGAACCGCCTGGGACCGGTTCCCGAAAAGGACCCCGATGCCGCTGCGGGCAAAGATGTCTCGGTGAAGCCTGACGACGGTGAAGTTGGTGGATTCAGCTCCGACGCTCGGCTCATCGTCGGCCTGGATGCTCAGCGCACCGACGTTGACGGCCCCGATTTTCCCGGTCACGCGGCCACCCGCGAGGATTGGGATAGGCTCGCCGCCCTGGAGCCCGATCCGTCGGCTGTAGAAGAGCGTAGGAGCGCCCCCACGGCCAAATCCCCCTGACCCCCCGCCACCCCTCCCGAACTCGAAGATCCCCCGGCTTTCGAGAAAGAACTCCCTCTTCTCCGGAAAGAAGAGACTGAATCGCGTCAGGTTCACCTGCTGCTCATCCACTTCGACCTGGGCAAAATCGGTGTTGAAGGTGAGGTCGGCGGTCAGGTTTTGGGTGATGCCGTATTTGATGTCCAGACCGGCCCGGGTGTAGGCGTCTTTGTCGATCGCGGGATCGACCGTCAAATCAGTCTGAATCCCCGAAATCGCATATGGCTTTACCTCGATGTTCCTGCTGGCTGGAGGCGCCTCGATCCCGACGAGCGTCCCATACATCGAGATGCGCATGATCCCCCCGACCCCGTTTCCGGCCACGGAAAGCGGAAGGGCCGTGAGGTGACTCCACTCGTTCTTGCGTACGACGAAGCGACGAAGCTGGATTCCCCAGGTCTGCTCGCGGCCGCCTCGATAGCGAAGCGTCTTGAATGGGATCCCTATCTCCACCGTCCAGCCGCCATCGAAGCGACCCGTGCGAATGTCCCAGACTGCGTTCCAGTCGAAGTTGACACTCCCCTCGTTCGTTATTTGAAGGTCTGCGAACCCACCGAGAGGAGTCACGTAGAGCCCGACCGAGTTACGACGGTCGTAGTAGGTGTCCAGGAACACCCCGAAGTTGTCGTTCGACCGGATCGTACTCGCATCGCGGCGCATCTCGTTCGCCGCCCACTCGCTCTCCGGCGCGGAGTCCCAGAGGCGGGCAGCGACATAGACGTTGTCGTCGTCGAAACCGACCCACACCTCCATGCGCTCGGTTGGCGCCGCGCCCACGTCCGGCACGCTCTGGATGAGGTGCGGTATCGAAGCGGTCGACTGGTAGAAGGGTTCGTCCAGCACCCCGTCGATCGACAGAGGCTGTATTACGCGTGTGGCCCGTACCGTAGCCCTGCCCTCATCGTCCCATCTGACCACGTCGGAGCCCGTGGGAGGAGGGGGGCCCAGGATTTCGATCTCGATCTGGTCCACCACCGTAGAGACCGGCACTCGGGCCTCCGCGACCGCAGGGAAGATGGCCACGGCGGTGACCGAACTGACTACGGCCAAGACCGGATTCATCTTCGCTCACCTCGCCACTTAGCACTAGAAACACCGCAATAACCTTTTACCCCGCGTTCCGCTGCATCATAAGGTCCACAATCGCCTTTTAGAAGGCACAGAGGTGCGCGCTCCGTCCAGCTTTTCCTGATATAGCAAGAGCCCCGCAGGGCAAAAAGCCTTGCGGGGCTTACGCTTGCAACGGTGGGCCTAGGCAAGCTCCACTAGACGGAGTCGGGCGTCGTCTCACCTCCCCATTCCGTCGCCCCCTCCGATGCGGACCTTTACACAGGCCCCGCGTAGGAAGTCCGGGACACAATTCGCTTCCAAATCATGGACCATAGTCGTTGACCATAGTCGAAAGGTACGATAGACTCCAATCATGGAGCGAGACATCGAAGTAATGGCGATTTCCAAGTTCAAGGCCACATGCCTGGCCGTGCTCGAGCGTGTTCGGAGCACCGGGCGCCCCATTCTCGTCACCCGCCGGGGTGAACCGATCGCCGAAGTGATCCCGCCGCGCCCCCCTGTGCGGGAAGCCGGGTGGCTCGGCTCGATGGTCCCACACGCCACGGTCACGGGTGACCTCGTGGAGCCCGTTGTCCCCGCCGCGGATTGGGAGGCTCTGGGAGGGTGAGGCTCCTCCTCGACACCCACATCTGGATCTGGAGCCTCATCGAGCCCGTCCAACTGACGGCGGACGTGCGCGCCGCACTCGAGTCGGACGACAACGAGCTCTGGCTCTCTCCCATCAGCACATGGGAAGCTTTGCTGCTCGTAGAGCGTGGTCGAATCTCCGTAGAGGAGGAGCCCCAGGCCCTCGTCTCGCGCATGCTGAAGGCGGGCCCGTTCCGCGAGGCGTCTCTAACGCACGCCGTGGCCCAGGAGAGTCGACGTTTGAGCCTCGAGCACGCGGATCCGGCCGACCGCTTTCTGGCGGCCACAGCCGTGGTCTACGATCTGACGCTCGTCACTGCGGACGCCCGTCTTTTGGACGGCCCGGGGTACCGGACGCTGGTCAACCGGTAGACCGTCGCTCCCAGGGCGCGTCGGTGACCAGCCCATTCACCAACCCCTACTAAACGGAGTCGGGCGTCATCTCAACAACCGGGCTGATCTCGATGAAGGGGATTTGGGCTCGCTCATTGAGGTCTCGAATCGCGGCTTCATCGGGTCCCTCGAAATAGCAATGTGTCTGTTCGGCTTCCGGCAAAAAGAAGCTCCTCAGCCAATGGACGTCCGACCCTTCCTTCTGCATCTCTGCTGCGCACGACTTCACTCGGAGTCCTGCACCATGAATGCCATCCGGGGTGATCCCGGGCAGCTCACGCTTCACTAGGAACATCGGCATCTGTCACCTCCTGTATGGGATGAATACTGTCACTCAAAACCGCACCTGGGTCGGCCGATGGCTCTACGGGCTCCAGGAGCCCAAAGAGATCCGAGGCCAAGACCCTGATGGCTCTCTCCCCGGCAATTCGGTAGGCCGGGAGCTTTCCCCCTCTGATGTAGGTACGTATCGTCTGCGCGTGGACACCGAGTGCCGCAGCCGCATCGTCGACACTCAAGACGTCGCCTTTTGCGGGAGTCGAGTTGTCGTTCGAGAATGCGGCGCGATCCCACGCCAGAAGAGCTGCCCGCCACTGGACCCCGTCGAAGTCGTGCGACTCCATCAGCGCCTGGAGCAAACTCGACTCGGTATCCGAGAACGCCGCGAGAAGGTGGACCAAACGGACCTTCGCTTCTCCGTCCGCCCTCGCGACCGCCGAAGCCCGATCGAAGAGTTCGGCAGCGTCTGGAGCATATCGAGGGCCTCTTCCAGACGATCCATTCCTCGCCGGAACGGGCGCGTGGGAGGACAGATCGAAGGTGAGCCCTCCAAAGACCACGACGCCGAGCCTGGCTACAATCTGCAACGCCCCGAGAAGGATGTCGTCCACCTGAACTTCCGGATCGGAGCGATCCCTCGCATAAGCAAGTGCGCTCGACGTGGCTGCCAAAACGTGATCCATTACGCTCACTTGTGATAAGTTAATATCACTTATACTCACTAATGAGCGACCACGCAATACCGGTGGGGGGGTCTACCTGCACCTGGGGGGCACCCCACGATGAAAGCCGCGGAGGGCGTGGCCTACGGCTCGACCCGCTCCCACCAAAGCGTGCCGAAGTTGGCGAACGGCTCATCGCCTATAGCCATCTGCATTAGGCCAATCGCGCTACACGGCGCAACCCTGTTGACACCCGCGCCTCAGCGGCCGGATGGGCGACCTAGAACCGGTACGTATAGTTCACCTTGATCGACGCTCCACGCGAAAGCCTCTGCAGCTGGCGTGTGTTGGGATCGAGCGGATCGAGGTACTCGTACTGCCAGTTGTGGGTGTAAACGAAGTAGACATCGTTGCCCGGCTTCACGATCCATCGCACCCTCGAGAACAGCCCCAGCAGCTCACTCTGGTCGTCGTACTGGAGCTGGTTCGTGAAGCTTACCCACGGGCTGGGATGCCATTCGGCGCCCACTTCGTACGCCGCCGTGGTGAAGTCCCCGGTGGGCATCGAGACGTCGTTCCGCTCGAAGTTTGTCGAGATGTTGATCCCGGGCCTGGGCCGGAAGGTGATGCGCGCGTTGACTCTCTGTCTGTCACCGTTCCAGAAACCGCCTCGCGTAAGCCCTCCGAAGAGGGAGACCCGACGGCGTCCCGACGTGCGCACATTGGCCCGATACTCCCAATTGCGGTAGCGGCCCGGCTCCACGATGATCCCGTCGCTGGGCTCGAACTGGAGGTCGAGGTACTCGCTCGTGTTGGTGACG
>JADFMD010000169.1 GCA_022564055.1 Gemmatimonadota bacterium | reverse complement strand
GGGGTGTATTACATGGGACTAAACAACAGCTGAATGGACGTCAGTTTCGTCTCGGAGGAGCCGGGTGGGCGATACGCTGGAATGAGGTCTTCTCGTATCAAGATGGTGCCCGGCTACGACTACGTGGGCGAGTTCGTGGCCATCGATCCAGTCACGGGGATCCGGAAATGGGAGTACCGTCAGCCGAGCGGGGCCGCGATGACGGCCGCGGCACTGGCGACGGCTGGTGGTGTCGTGTTCGGGGGATCCGCGGATCGTCGGTTTTTTGCGCTCGACACGGACACCGGAGCGGTTCTCTGGCAGATGCGTTTGAACGGTGACATATCCGGCGCTCCGGTCACCTTCGAGGTCGAGGGGAAGCAGTATGTGGCCATCGGCGCGGGTGGCCGTATTGCTCAGACGACTTCGTACGCTCGGCTGACGGGTGAGGACATTCCGCAAGGAAGCGGAGTCATCTGGGTGTTCGCGCTGCCATAGACGAGGCACGTGACAGCGTAGACCAATCACGTGGCAGACGGACCGGGCCGTGAACCCGGTCTTCGGCCTTTGACTTGGAGGAGGAGAAATGGCGATCGTGCGGCTTCGCAAATCGATGATGGGCCTGCTCTGGTTGTCCGTGTTCACCGCAGTGGTCGTAATCGTTACTTCCAACAGGGAGTACGGATACGCCCAACCGGCTGCGGCCGCGCTGCCCGCCGGTGCCCTGGCTGCTCAGGAGGCCCCCGGATGTCCGGGCGAGAGGTCCGGAGTCCTGGCCACCGGCGAATACCGCAGCGCTCCCGTGGAAGAAGTGGTCATCAACGGAGAGCCGTGGGGAGGCGCCGACTGGGCGCCCGGTCACCGCTCCTACTGGCACTGCCACCGCGGCGGACAGATCCTGCTGATGTGGGAGGGCGAGGGCCGTATCCAGAACCGAGGAGAACGGGTTCGTATCCTGCAGCGGGGCGAAATGTCCCACGCCCCGCCTTGGACGGAGCACTGGCACGGGGCGTCTCCCGACAATCATGGCCATTGGTTGCAGGTGTCCGTACAACCCACCGGCACCTACTGGATGGAGGAGGTGGGGGACGAGGACTACCTGGGGAACGACATCGGGATCAACTCCCGGGACGAGTTCCTGGCCACGGGCGTCCGTGAGAAGTATCCGGATCGCTGAAAATTCAGTGCGCCTTTGCAACGATGTTGAAAAAGTCGAACAGCATACCGACCACTTCTTCGCTTTGGTTGATGAACCGCGAGTGATCGCCACCCGCGATTTCGACGTAGAGGTGCTCCATCCCCAGCTCTCTCATCCGCGCCACCGATTGGCGGGAGCGCTCCACGGGGACGGTCCCATCCTCTGAGCCGTGAAGCACGAGGAACGGGATGTGCCGGATGGCATCCTCGTCCACATAGTCGGCGCTCATGCTGCCACCGGCTGCGGCGGCGAGCCCGGCCCAGACGTCCGGGTACCGGCTCGCGATGTAGTAGGTACCGGAGCCGCCCATCGAGTGACCCCAGAGATAGGTGCGGTTCTCGTCGATGTTGAATTCGTCCTTGACCATGCCGACCACGGTCATCACGTCCTTCTCGGCCAGCTTGTCCTGTGGCCCGTCGCCACGATAGCCATATCCGCCCCCTCGGGTGTAGCCCAACGGGGTCACGATGATGTAACCGTCGCGTTCGGCGCGGTCGAGGAACCCTGCGTACCCCATGAGCCAGTCGTATTGGCGCCCGGCGCCGTGTAGCGACACCATCAGCCGATAGGGCTCGCTCCCGTCATAGGAGGTCGGCACGAAGAGCGCGTAGGGGATCGTTTCGCCCGTTTCCTGCATCGTGTATGTGCGATGCTGGACACGCGGGTCGGTGATGGCGCTTTCATCGTCGCGTGCCTCCCGTTGCGCCACCACCGCGTTCGCCGATCCGAGGATGAAGGCGAAGGCGAAGGCGAGGGAGGGGGAGGGGACGAGTGTTCCGATTCGTCTTTTGGTCGTCGCGGTCATGTTTGGTCCTCCGAAGTGGCGTGCCGGAGCCTACACACACCCGGTTTCTGAAAGGGTATGGCGGAAGCTTAAGCCTGCCGACGGGCGAGCGCGATTTTTCGATCGCCTGGAGCCGTGGCTTTTTCCCTTGGCGGTAGCGGTAAAGTACCGCATCTTGATCGGCCTCAAACCACGTCTAGCCGAGCTGATCAATGAAGACAGATTTCTTCCAAGAGATAGGCTTCCCCCAGAGGACCTCTCGCCTCGAGCAGGTCGTGCTGGCTGCGGGGTTGAGCGCCGTGCTGGCCATCCTGCTCGCGATTCCAGGCCCGGCGATGGGTGCCCAGACCGAAACCATGCGGCAGTACCAGTTCGACATGGTCGACGGCGAGGTCGCGCTGGTGATGAAGGAAGTCGACCGGCCCGTTCCGGGTGCCAACGAAGTCCTGGTCCGGGTGAGAGCCACGTCTCTGAACCGGCGAGACCTCTCGATCCTCCAATCGCAGTACGGCGGCGGGAATCCGCGGACCGGCCTCGTGCCGCTCTCCGACGGTGCCGGGGAGGTGATCGGCGTGGGACCCGGTGTGACCCGCTTTGAGGTAGGAGATCGCGTGGCTGGGATCTTCTTCGCCCGCTGGATGGACGGGAGACCGAGCGCCATGACGAACGCATCGGCGAGAGGCGGTGCGATCGACGGCATGCTCTCGGAGATGATCGTCAGTCACGAGGACGGGCTCGTCGAGATTCCGGCACACCTCACGTTCGAGGAGGCCGCCACCCTCCCCTGTGCGGCGGTGACCGCGTGGAACGCCCTCTTCAAACATGGAGGCCTGACCGAAGACGAGTTCGTGCTGCTCGAGGGCACCGGCGGCGTCTCCATCTTCGGACTTCAGTTCTCGGTGGCCGCTGGCGCCAGGCCGATCATCACCAGCTCGAGCGACGCAAAGCTTGTGCGTGCCCGCGAGCTGGGGGCCTACGGCACCGTCAACTACCGTACCAACACCGAATGGCAGGACGAGGTGCGGGCCATCACCGGCAACGAGGGTGTCACCCAGGTTCTCGAAGTGGGTGGCCGGGAAACGCTACCCCGGGCGATGCGGGCCCTCGGATACGGCGCGCATATCGCCATCATCGGAGGGCTTTCGGGCTCCGCCAACGCCATGCCGCTCGGCTCGTTCATCGGCCGTGCGATTTCGGTGACGGGGATCTACGTGGGATCCAGGGAGGACTTCGAAGCGATGAACGCTTTCATCACCGAACATCGGCTGCGTCCGATCATCGACCGGGTGTTCAGCCTGGAGGATGCACTCGCGGCTTATGACCACATGGCCAGCGGGAGCCACCTCGGCAAGATCGTGATCGCGCTGTAGGAAGCAGGAGAGTACCCCAAGTCCCGGTGAACGAAGTTCGGCGCCGTCCCGTATTCAGGGCACACGTACCATTTTCAGGTCTGAGGGGGCACCATGAAAAGGCTGGAATCCGTGGGCGGCCTCGCCGTGAGTCAACAAAAGGAGTGGGGAGAAATCCTCACCGGGTTCGAAGGCATCAACAAATATGTCGTCTCCGACGAGCGCGGAACCGAATTGTTCTATGCCCTCGAGGAACGAGGATCGCTCCTCGCTCGCCTCTTTCTCAAAGCGTATCGGCCCTTTGCCATCAACGTCCTGAGTCGGGATGGCCAGACCTTGCTCCGAATCGAGCGTCCCTTCCGGTTCTACTTCCACACGGCCCAGATCTTCGACGGCGCCGGAACGCTGATAGGAACCCTGGAAAGGCATTTTTCCGTTCTTCGGCGCGTCTATTCCGTGCTCTCCATCGACGGCACCAAACTCTTCGAACTGTTCGGCCCGCTCCTTCACCCGTGGACCTTCGAGATCCGCGAAGGCGGCAGGCAGCGAGGAATGATACAGAAGAAATGGACTGGATTGGCCAAGGAAGCCTTCACCGACGCAGATAACTTCGGCGTGACGTTTCCGTCCGATTGGCCGGTCGAACGGAAGACGCTCGCGCTCGGCGCAGTCTTCCTCATCGACTTCGTTCATTTCGAGAACAAGGGCAGTCGATAGCCCGACACCTATTTTCTAGAACACGGCGTTAGCATGGAGCGCCGCCCCGCCTTCTAGAACACGGCGATCGGATTGAGCGCCGCTCCGGCCCCATGCGGAACCCCGTGCGGTGAAGCCATGAACATGAACTCCCACCGGTTCAGCTCGTTGGCCGTCCGGGCGAGCTCTTCGAGACCCAGGTTGTCCAGGAGGTGCACGCCGAGCGCCACCAGCGTGAAGACGTGAATCGGTACGAGCACCCCCTCCACCTGGCCGCCCTCCTGGGGCACGTCAGCGCCTAGCAGCGCGATATCCCGCTCCCTGAAGAACGGAATCAGGGAAGGATGATATCCCCCCGTCTGCCCGATCTCCCGGCCCGTGCGCAGGAACAGAGCATCACCGGACCCTATCGTGATGCCGGTCTCGGCTTCCCACGCCTCGATGTCCTGCCGCCGCACGGCCTTGCCGGGCAGATCCACCAGAATCCCACGAGTGACAAGTCCGTCTTTCAGGTTGACGACGCCCAGCTGCGTGCAGCCGTCTTCTTTGGAGGCGACGTCCTCGAAGTTCAGACCGTTGTAGACTTTCCCGTTGTACGCCACGTGGCACAGCGCGTCCAAGTGGGACACCAGGCTGCCGTGGTATTCGATCTCGTAACGCTCCCAGAAAAACCCGCCCTGGGTATCGATGTCGAAAACGCTGCGGACCGAGCCGACGAGCACCGGCGGTCGGTTCGCACCGGCTTGGTCGGAGTTCTCGAGTCTCTGGATCGTCATGTCGCGCGCCATCGAGACCGTGCGGCCGGCCTGGACCAGTCGAGCCGCGGCCACACGTTTGGCCGGCGTGATCAGGTTGAGGGCCCCGAGCTGATCGTCGTCCCCCCACCGGCCCCAATTCGACAGCTCGGTCATCCAAGTGTCGAATTGCTCCTTGGTGACCTCGTCGTTTGGCTGGGTCTGGGCGTCTGCACCCAAGGCCGCCCCGAACAAGATCATGATCGCCGCTCCGATCGGGAGAATCATC
>JADFMD010000058.1 GCA_022564055.1 Gemmatimonadota bacterium | reverse complement strand
AACGGCGGCGACGACCATCACCTGATGAAGTTCACGGCGGACGGCGAGTTCGTGCTCAAGATCGGGGACGTGGGCGTGAGCGAGGGCAGCAACGACACGAATTCCGTCAACCGAGCCGCCACCATGGAGGTGGACCCCACCACAAACGAGCTCTACGTAGCGGATGGGTACGGCAACCGGAGGGTGATCGTCTTCGATGCCCAGACCGGCGAATATCTGCGACACTGGGGAGCCTATGGTGAGCCTCCGGTCGACGAGAATCCGGGACCCTGGGACCCCGACGCTCCCCCGAGCCGTACGTGGCGTACGCCGGTCCATGGAATAGCCATCTCCAATGATGGGCGAGTCTACGTGAGCGACCGTCCCAGCAACCGCATACAGGTTTTCGAGAAGGACGGGACCTACATCATGGAGAACGTTCTCGCTCCGCAGACGTTCGGGCCCGGATCCACCTGGGGCGCCGAGTTCGACCCGCTCGACACCGAGCAACGCTTCCTATACGTGCCCGACGGCACCAACAACGTGGTGTGGACGCTGGACAGGGCCACGCTCGAGCCCGTTTACTCATGGGGTACGGGCGGGCATCAGGCGGGCAATTTCGATTGGCTCCACTACATGGCGTTCGACTCGCAGGGGAATCTCTACACGGGTGAGGTGCAGACCGGGCACCGGATCCAGAAGTTCGTGCGCCTGAACGGAAATTAGGAGCCGAGCCGCTAACAGGAGTCGAGTCATGGAGTTTGGCAAAAGCAAACCGCTTTCACGACGGAGCGCTCTAGGTGGCATGGGCGCCGCGATGGCGCTGCCGCTGGTCGGTCCCACGCTTTCGCCTTCCGCTCGGCCGATCGAGGGGAAGGTCGCGCTGGTCACGGGTTCCGGCCGGAATCTCGGCCGTGCGACCGTACTCGAGCTGGCAAGGCGTGGTGCGGACGTGGTGGTCAACGCACGGTCGAATCGGGGGGAGGCCGAAGCCGTCGCACGCGAGGCCGAGGCACTGGGCGTGAGGGCCATCGCCCTGTTAGCCGACGTCGGTGACGAGCAGCAAGTGAATCAGATGGTGGCCGAGGCACTGGAGCGTCTCGGTCGCATCGACATTTTGATCAACAACGCCGGATTCCGAGCCTCGAGCCCCATCGCGGAGATGAGCACGGAAGAGTGGCGCGCAGCTGCGGCCGTCAACTTCGACGGGCCCTTCTTCTGCACCCGGGCCGTCGTTCCCGGCATGATCTCCAACGGCTACGGCCGCATCATCACCGTGTCGGGCCTGAATGCCTTCCACGGGAGACCCAACTGGTCGCACATATGCGGGTCGAAGATGGGGGCCATCGGAATGACCCGGGCGCTCGCCACGGAGCTGGCACAGTACAACATCAACGTGAACCACGTGGTCCCCGGAGCCTACGTCGCGCACCCGGACCTGAACCGGATTCCGCTCGGGCGTGTGGGACTCGCCCAGGAGCTCGCGAACACCTACGCGTTCCTGGCGTCCGAGGACGCGAGCTACATTACGGGACAGACGTTCCACGTGAACGGCGGGGAGGTTCGGTACCCCTAGGGTCGATGGAATCTCGGGGCCCACCCCTACCGCGGCAGTAACCCCGACAGTCCAAACGTGAATCCGTAATCCAGGGACTGGTCCGTGATGCCTACGACCGCCGCCGCGTCCAACTGCCATCGCGGGTTCAGCAGAAACGTGCCTCCGAAGTCGATGAAACCGACGTTACCGCCGCGCTGGTCCGACGCGATCTGTTCGAAGGCGATTTCCACGAAGGCCCGGACCGAGTCGGTGAGCCCCTTCCCGACCACGGCGCCGAAGATGCCCGACAGGAAGCGTTCATCACCATCTCGATCGTAGAGGATCCCGGGCATGACTCCGATCCCCCAATCGCCCAGGGCCCATTCCGCCACGACCCGAAGCGAGGGCCGTATGCCGCTGCCCCGGAAGGTGTCGGACCCCGTGGGCAGATCGAGGTGAACCAAGGCGGCCATGGCCGGCGCGCTACCCGTCTCGGGCGCGAAGAACGCCCACTTCACACCGACCGCGAAGTCGGAGATTCCCTGGGTCGTGACCTCCGGCGGCGTCCCCGCATCATCGAGCGTGCTGCGGATGAACCAGTCCGACTCCAGGCGGAGCTCCCAGCGGTCCGCTATGCCCACCCGGAAGAGGAACGGGGTGGTGAAGTTTTCGACCTCCACTCCGAGCGTGGTTGTTTCGTCGAACGCGACGGATCCTTCGATCTGGACGTTGCCCTTTCCCACCGTCGAGCTGGATTCGACGAAGTCGGGCCGGTCGGTCCCGATGGACTGGGAGGCGGCCACCTCGGGGACGACCGCTTTGATCAATGCGATGAGAACGACCAAACGAAAACGAGACATGGAAACCCCGGGTAGATGGAGAAATTTAGGCTTGCCTAAAAATAGGCGGAAACAGAGGTTTGCCAAGGGGCCCACATGGTTCGGGGCGACTCCGAAGTCGCCGGGGTGGGGGCGACGAGAGTCGCCACAGGACATGCTCCGGGCGGGACGAAAAAGGCCGCGACCTGTGCCGACCGACTTGTCCATCCCACCACCGACGCATACGGTGCTTCGTGTTGGAGGGTTCAGCGGCGAGAAACGAGCGACGAATCAACGTAGGGGGTAGACATGACGCGACCGGACCGGAAGGGCGAGAGCAAACAGTCACGTCGTGACTTTCTACTGAGTGCAGGGGCGGCGGCGACCGGATTGGCATTAGCGCCTACGCTCTTGCTGGGAAGGCTCGGAGCAGCCGGGGCGCGGCAGGCGTCCACGAGGATCGGGATCATCGGGTCGGGAAACATAGGGGGCGCGGTCGGCCTCAAGTGGGCGGAGGCCGGACACGAGATCCTCTTCTCCTCCCGCCATCCCGAGGAGCTCACGGAGCTGGTGGAGCGGGCCGGCCCCAAGGCGCGCGCCGGCCTTCCGGCAGAGGCCGCCGAGTTTGGCGAGGTGGTTTTCATCGCGGTGCCCTACGCGGCGCTCCCCCAGGTGGGCCAGGACTACGCGCCCTTGATGCAGGGCAAGGTGGTCATCGACTGCGGCAATCCCTATCCGCGACGCGACGGACCCATGGCGACGGAGGCGTTGGCCAAGGGGACCGGGGTCGCCTCGGCCGAGTTCCTGCCGGGCGTCCGCCTCGTGCGCGCGTTCAACGCCATCGGTTCCAGGTCGGTGGAGCGGGAGGCGCACCGGGCGGGAGAGAAGGTCGCGATTCCGATCGCGGGCGACGACGAGGATGCGCTCCGGGTCGTGTCGGCCCTCGTGGTGGACGCCGGCTTCGATCCGGTCGTGGTCGGGCCGCTCGCCCGGGCGCGGGATTTCGACCAGGGCTCGGCCGTGTACGTAAAGGACCTGACGGCGGCCGAGCTCCGGGAGGCCCTTGGGATTTAGTCCCTTCCGATCTGACGAGGTATGAGATGGACGTGTCCAGACCCGACCCACCGCGGCTCAGACAGGATTTGAACGGCCAGAAACCGAATGGCCAAAACCCCAACGGCCAGATCCCGGACGGCCATAAAAGGAACGGATTGTTCCTGACCCTGGCGATCAGCGCCTTCCTGGCGGCCCCGGCCGCGGTCGCCGCGCAGCTCGGATCGGGGACGGAGAACGGAGAGTGGCACTATCTGGGTGGGGACGCGGCCCACACGCGCTACTCGCCTTTGGACCAGATCGACGCCAGCAACTTCGAGGATCTCGAAGTGGCATGGATTTGGCGGGCCGACAACTTCGGCCCCACCGTCGACTACGCCTTCAAATCCACGCCGAGTTTTATCGACGGCATGCTCTACACCGTGGTCAGCGAGCGGCGGCAGGTGGTGGCCATCGATCCGGCTACGGGTGAAACCCTCTGGGTCTTCCGCGAGCCCAACACGTTGCGGTTCGAGCGTTCCATGCGGCAGAATTATGGAAAGGGCGTGGCCTACGCGGAGATCGATGGCCGCGGGGTGATCTACATCACCACTCCCGCCTTCTTCCTCCATGCGCTCGACGCAAAGACCGGCCAGCCGCTGGAGGGGTTCGGGAGGCCTGTTCCGGTGGAGGGTTTTCCTGAGACCGGGGTCGTGGATCCCTTGGAAGATCTCGTGAGGGGTTGGCTTCCCTTCGAGGAGCTCGGTCAGCCGTTCGACCACTACGCGGGAATTCCCCGGGAAATCGGGATGATCACCAGCTCCGCGCCGCCCATCGTCGTGAACGACGTGATCGTGGTGGGTAACTCCCACGAACAGGGTTACAACCAGACCCGAGTCGAAAACATTCCGGGCGACATCATGGGCTACGATGCCCGCACCGGTGAGTTCTTGTGGAAATTCCATGTCATCCCGAGGCCTGGCGAATTCGGCCACGAAACGTGGGAGAACGGCTCATGGCTGACCGCCGGGGACGTCTCGTCCTGGGCCCCCATGTCGGCCGACCCCGAGCGGGGCCTGGTGTTCATTCCCACCAACCCGCCGACGATCGACTTCTATGGCGGCTTCCGCCCCGGAGACAACCTCTTCGGCACGAGTGTCATCGCCCTCGACGTCCGGACCGGAGAACGGGTGTGGCACTTCCAGACCGTCCACCACGACATCTGGAATTTCGACAATCCCACGGCCCCGATCCTGCTGGACGTCACCATCGACGGAGAGCCCACGCCGATCCTGGTTCAGACCACGAAGCAAGGCTGGGCCTTCACCTTCAACCGGGAAACCGGTGAACCGATTTGGCCCATCGAGGAGCGGCCGGTGCCCCAGTCCGAGGTGCCCGGTGAGCAACTGTCTCTCACCCAGCCGTTTCCCACGTGGCCGCTGGCCTACGAAGAGCAGGGGCTGACCGAGGATGACCTGATCGACTTTACGCCCGAGCTCCGTCTGGATGCTCTGGGAATCATTCAGAACTACCGGATCGGCCCCATCTTCAACCCGCCGATTCAGATGGGCCATCCGTCCGGGCTGCGCTCGTTCGTAAGTTGCCCGTCGGGTGCGACCAATATCACGGGTCCCACCTCCGCAGATCCGGAGACCGGGATTCTCTATGTGTCGTCGAACAAGGGGTGCAGATCCGAAAGGCTCGTCCCCGGCGGCGATATCGATGAACCCGACGACATCATGACCACGGGCACGACGTTGTCTCAGTATGCGGTGATCGATCGCGGAGACTTCAGGGGCCCTCGAGGCTTGCCCATCCACAAACCCCCGTACGGGCGCATCACGGCCATCGACATGAACACGGGGGAACACCTCTGGTGGATTCCCAACGGCGACACGCCCGAGCGAATCAGGAACCATCCCGCGCTGCAAGGGGTGGATCTGCCCAATACCGGCCAGACCTCGAAGGCCATCACCATGGTCACGAGCACGCTGCTCGTCACCGCCGAGGGCTCGGGCGGTGAGCCGCGTCTCCACGCGGTGGACAAGCGGACCGGTGAGCGCTTGGGGACCATCGATCTGCCCGCCGTCGGCCAATACGGCATGATGACCTACATGCACGAGGGGCATCAGTACATCGTGGTGCAGACCGGTGGAAGGACGCCCGGAGCACTGGTGGCACTGCGGCTCCCCTAGTCGTGAGCGGTTCGTCCGTCGTGAGCCGCGCATCGATCGTGGGCAATGCGTCGATCGTGCGCCGTTCGTCGCGGTGGATCCGGAGCGCGACCTCCCTCGCCAGGTTCGCGGTCGCGTGGGTCTGGGCTCTGGCCCTGACGGCGTGCGGCTCGGTCCAGCCGCCGGGAGCTACGGCCCCTTCTCCCGGTGCGGCACAGGCGGACGTGACTCCCAGGGCGGCGCAGCCTGAGGTGACTCCTGGTTCGTCACAGCCGGAGGCTGCCAACGCGGCCGGCAGGTCCGTGTTGGACGGAGTATTCACGGCGCGACAAGCCTCGCGGGGCGATAGGAGATTCCAGCAGGTGTGCGCGGCGTGCCACAGCATCAGCGAGTTCAGGGGCGGCAGATTCAGATTGGTGTGGGTGGGCCGAACGGTTGGGGAACTCTTTCAGACCGTGTCGACATTGATGCCCGAAGACGACCCGGGCAGTCTGAGCCCGGAGGAGTATTCGGCCATCATCAGCTATATGCTGAGGGAGAACGGCTACCCTGCGGGTGAGCAGGACCTGGCGACCGAGGCATCCACGCTTCAGGATATACGCATCGTGGTGGCCGCCGCGTAGCGACCATGGCTCGGCAAAGGAGAAATCATGAAAAAGGCGTTCCTATTGGTCCCGGCGTTCGCGGGGATGTTCTTCCTTGGACGGTTGTTCGGGCAGGAGGTACAGACCTTCTGCGACGAATGTCGATCGACTTACGTGAGCGCCGAGGAGATCCAGGAGTATCTCGAAGTGGCAAGTGCCGATCAGCAGGTTCGATCTCTGGACATCGGCGGAGCACAGGTGCAGATCGCCATTTCTCATCGGGGGAGATTGACGGAGCCGGCCCGGGTCGCCGAGCACGACCTCGTCACCGAGGTCTACTACGTGATCAGCGGATCCGCGACCAACGTGACGGGTTCCGATCTCGTCGATGCGGTGACCAGACCACCGGATAACCGTGCGGTGCAATTCCTGAATGGACCCGGCCACAACGCCACCGCCATCCGAAATGGCACGACCCATGAGCTGTCGGCGGGCGACATTCTAGTGATCCCGGCCGGTACCGGCCACCAGTTCACGAGGATCGATGACCACATCAGGTATGTGATGATCCGCATCGACCCGGACAAGGTGGTTCCGTTGATGGACGAGGCGGATTCGCGGGAATACTTGAGAAACCGCTAGTCGCCGCGCTTCAGGCGCCGGCGCCCAGCGCCTCCTTCGCGGCGGCCAGAAGCTCCGGGCCGGTAAACGCCGCGACGAGCGGTATCCCGAGCTCGTCCAGCTTGGCCCGACCGCCCTCTTCCCGATCGACCAGGCAGATGACGCCGGCGACGGTAGCTCCGTGCTCGCGCACCGCTTCGATCGCCCGAATCGCGCTTGCCCCACTCGTCACCGCGTCCTCGACGATGACCACCCGGGCGCCGGTGGGAAGGCCCCCCTCGATCTGTTGTCCGGTGCCGTGGCCCTTGGCTTCCTTCCGCACCGTGAAGCCATCGAGCACCCGCTCCCGTGAAGTGCTGTGGTGCGCGATAGCGTACGTCACGGGGTCCGCGCCGAGGGTCAGGCCCCCGATGTGGGTCACGTCCCAGCCCGCCTCATCGATCAGATCGTACGCGATCTTGCCCGTGAGGCGTTGCCCCTCGGCGGTCATGGTCGTTCGCCGGGCGTCGACGTAGTACGACGATTCGGCTCCACTCGAGAGCGTAAAGTCGCCGAGGCGCACGGAGCGCTCGAGAAGTAGCCTTTTCAGGCGCTCCCGATCATCCATGGGCTGGTTCATTCGGCTATGACCCTTGCTTGACCGGATGCTCAGGCCTCGGGCGCCTCGAGGCCCCCGAACCCCTCCCGGATTTCTGACGGAACCCGAATCGGACGGCGGCTCTCCCCGATCCACACGGCCACGACGCTGGCCCGCGCCACGGGCGTCGGTTCGGTCTCCCCTTCTCGCGGGTCCCTCCGGGCCTCTTGGAGCATGACCATGCTCGTACGCCGGAACTCCCCCGCCCAGGTTCTGATCCGCAGCCGGTCACCGAGCAGTACCTCGCTCAGGTAGTCCACCTCGATGCGGACAACATGGATCGCCCAACCGCGTTGCGCGAGTACGTCATACGTAAATCCGAAGCGAGCCAGGGCCTCGAAGCGGGCTTGTTCGAAATAGTTGAGATGGACCGCGTGATTGACGTGACCGAAGGAGTCCAGCTCGTAGGCGCGGACTTCGATAACGGTTTCCGCGACGCTCAGTTTCTTCCGCCTTCAGGTCGCGAGAGACGCGGTACGCGATCCTTCTGGCTTCCCCAGGGCGGTGATCGCGTCGACGACCCCCGTCACGGCGCCGTCTGCGTCCCGGATGGGGGTCGAGATCACCTCGACCCGCAAAACTTTTCCGTCCTTATCGAGCAGGGGCGCGTTATACCGAGTGCGTTTCCGCTCCCTTCGGGCCGTCATCCGCGAATCTTTACCCTTCCAGTTCGCGGTGTCGAATAGCAGATCCTGGGCCTGTTTCCCGTCCAGATCCTCGGCGCGGTGCCCGGTCAGGTCGGTGATACGGGAGTTCACGTATACGATGCGGTCGTTCAGGTCCGTGATGATCAAACCCTCTCGCAGCGACTCAAACACTGACCGGAAGCGAGTCTCCGAATCGAGCAGGGAACGCTCGGCTGCCCGCTTCCGTCCGCGGGCCGTGTTCTGGAGCGTGACGGACACACCCTTCGCCGATGGATTGATATACAGGTCGAGCCATGGGCCATCGGGTTCCAACTGGCGGCGAAGCCGAGCAGGCCCGCCACCCCGCATGGCCTTACGAACCTCCGCAACAATCGATCTGTCCCTGACGCCCTTCATCGCTTCCGCCAGGCCACGGCCCACAAGGGCGTTGCCGTCTACTCCACGTTCATCGAGCCACTGCAGGGCAGCCGGATTGAGAAACGTGAAGCGGAGCTTATCATCGAGGTGGACAAAACCATCGACCTCACTGGACGCCGCGGGTGGAAGCGTCTTGGGCACGTCCAACTCCACGGTGCTCGACGAGGCCTGTCCGGCTCTGCCGCGTTCGACGATGACCGACATGCGGTCGCCGATCGAGGCCGCAAAGAGCTCCTCGCCTCGTGTCCAGGGGCGAGTCGTGTGGTGAGCGATGACAAAAGCGCCAACCACCTTTCCGGCGACCCGAATGGGAACGTCCAAGCGACTCGCGGCCTCGGGCCCGATCTTCCCATGGCCCAACAGAATGTTGCCATCGGGGTCACTCTTGACGTCCGATTTTACCAACACGCGGACTTGGTCGAGCGTCCTGAGATACGCCCCCGTCTGGGGAACCGAGATCTCTGGTGTCGCCTCCTCCCTCCGTCTCGGCACCGCGTAGTGCAAATGGCCGAGCGTCCACAGGGTCCGGTCCTCACTCAGAAACCAGAGCTCCCAGCGGTCGCGTTTCCAAGCCTCGGACGCCAATTCTGCGACCTCGCGCAGTACCGACGCTTCGCCTCCTTTGGCGTTGCCGCCCCAGCGAGCCAGGGTGAGCAGAATCTGGTCGAGTTCCTGTTGATGGATATCCTGAGTCTGTTGAGTGGACTCCACATCCTTCCTGGGCGTGACATCGACGAAATAAGCGACACGACCCCCGTTGAACGGCTTCTGCTGGATCCCCTGACACGTATGCTCGAGCCGGCGCTCCTCCCGTCCGTCCCGTGCCCGAACGACGAGCTCCAAGGGTGGAACCGTTACGGGGGACTCATACGCTGCCATCAGGCCGGCTTCGACGACCTCCGGCTCCTCGACCAGGTCCTTCAGCTCCTTTTGGACGAGCTCTGAAATTTCCCGGCCGATCAATTTGGTGCGGCTCAGGCCGAAGAGATCACAAAAAGCGTCGTTGGCCCAGGTGATGCGAAGCGCGGGATCGAGGAGGAGCGCGCCGACCGGTGAATGGTTGAGGAGGACATGGTCTCCGCGCCCGGACGTGGCTCTCGTGGTGGTTCTCCCGGAGGGCCGAAGCAGCGCCCACACCGTGGCGAGAATCAAGGCAAATGCGGCAATAACAACGGCTAGTGTCATACCCGACCGAGTCGGTTGTGCGTAAAGCTGGCTTCCATTGCTAGTATTCTCGTGAATGGGCGCCCGGCCGACCTCCTTGCCGGTCTTCGGGCGGGTACCTAACCTGGGCGACTTCCAGGCACCAAACACTCCCCTTGCGTAGGCCCGTCGAACTGGCCCCGCCGGGGACTCAAGAGCGGGTTATCGCTTGCCAGTTCTCCTATCTACAGAATGGCTCATCTGGGTAGCGGCTGTCCAGCTATTCATGCTTCAGCCAGATGGTGCAAATGTTATGCCAGGGATGGGTCCCGCCGTCCCGGCGACGCCGACCGAGCTGGGATCCGGGCAGGCGCCCCAGGAAGGACCGGAGGAACTGGTGGTGCTCGCCGCATCGAGCCTCCAGGACGTGTTGCCGATGGTGGCCCGAGCCTGGCGTACCGCGGGAGGCGGTCCCGTGCGCTTCAGCTTCGACGCGACCTCCCGCTTGGCGCCACAGATTCTCCGGGGCGCTCCGGCCGATGTTTTCGTATCGGCCGACGACGTTTGGATGCGATGGCTCGAGGAGCGAGGTGGCGTAGAGGGTGCATCGATCCGACCCGTGGCGACGAATCAGCTCGTGTTCGTGGTGCCCCGGGGTACGTCCGATCCGCCGGAGGACCCCGGCTCGATTGCCGGCGCGGATTTCTCTCGGATCGCACTGGCCGGAGAAAATGTTCCGGCGGGGCGATACGCGAGGGCCGCTCTGGAGAGCTCAGGGGTCTGGAGCTCGGTGGAGCCGCGCGTCGTCCGCGGCGGCAGTGTCCGCGGGACCCTGGAATGGGTGGCCCGGGCCGAGGTGGACGGCGGCATCGTGTACCGGTCGGATGCCTTGGCCGAGAACCGTGTCACCCTGGCGTTCGCTTTCGAGGGGGCGGACTACCCCGCGCCGACGTATCCGGGGGCCGTAACCGCACGGGCCGAACACCGCGAAGCGGCGGAGGCCTTCCTCGACTTCATGGGTGGGGCGGCGGCGGCGGCGGTGTTTTCTGCGTTGGGTTTTGGGCCAGCCGGCGAAGGCACGGATATGACGCAGGGCCCTTCGCCTGGGTTGGATACGTCGTCTGGGTTGGCGGGGTCGTCGGGGCTGGATCCGTGGTCGGCGGTGCGGCTGTCGCTGATCGTCGCGTTCAGCGCCGTTCTTCTGGGGCTGGTTCCCGCGGTGGCGATGGGCTGGGTGCTGGCCCGTCGTGACTTCTTCGGGAAGAGCTTCGTTTCGATGATCGTCATGGCGCCCTTGGTGGTCCCGCCCGTGGTGACCGGCTTCCTTCTCCTGAGCGTGCTGGGCCGGGAGTCCGCCCTCGGCGGCATGCTCGCTGCGATCGGCCTTCCGATTCCGTTCACGCTTCTGGGGGCGACGTTGGCGGCGTTGGTCGTGGGTTTTCCTCTTTACGTGATGGCGATCCGGGCTGTGTTCGACACCGTGGACCGGCGTTTCGAGGAGGTCTCCTGGACCCTGGGCGTGCCCAAGGCGCCCACGTTCCGGCGTATCTCGCTGCCGTTGGCTCTCCCCGGCATCGCGGCCGGGGCCGTTCTGGCGTTCGCACGGGCGTTGGGGGAGTTCGGTGCCACCGTGGTGCTCGCTGGAAACATGGAGGGCGAAACCCGCACGATTGCCCTCGCGGTGTACTCGTTGCTCGAGTCGCCCTCGGGCCAGGGGGCCACCTGGATTCTGGTGGCCGCCAGCGTGATTCTTTCCCTCGGGGCCCTCCTGGGATTCGAGGGGCTATCCAGGTGGCAGCGCCGCAGGATGGAGGACCACCATGGGCGCTGAGGGTTGGGGGCTTCACGTTCAGGTGCGTGTTCCGCTGGACGCCATCGACCTCGACGTCGACTGGCGGCCCGGGCGCCACCACGTCGCGATCCTGGGTCCATCGGGGTCGGGAAAGAGTACCCTCCTGCGGGCGTTGGCGGGACTCGAACCCAGGGCGGAGGGCCGTGTGACCTTCGGGGACGAGGTCTGGCTCGACTCCGGCTCCGGAATCTTCATGCCCGCTTGGGAGCGGAGGGTCGGGTGGGTGCCGCAGGACGCCCTGCTTTTCCCTCACCTCTCGCTCAGAGAGAACCTTGCGTACGCCGGCGCCGGCCGGTCCGAGGTCGAGAAAATGGCCGAGTCTTTGTTTCTCACCGATTTGCTCGACCGACGTCCGCGGTTTCTCTCCGGAGGCGAACGCCAGAGGGTAGCCCTGGGCCGGGCCCTCCTCTCGGCCCCGAGGATGTTGCTTCTCGACGAACCCTTCTCGGCGCTCGACCGGCCCCTTCGGGCCCAGATCGCCGCCATGGTACGCGCGTTCGCCCGTGACACCGAGACGCCTATCGTTCTCGTGAGCCACGATGAGCACGACGCCGGACTCCTGGCCGACGAGCGTTGGGTGCTCGTCGCCGGCCGTCTTACCGCGAACGGCACCTCGGCGTAGCTGTACCGTACCGTTCGGCGTAGCTCGGTGGTGCCCGTCGGTGGAGGGGCTGCTTGGAGGTACGCCGAGACCTCAGTTCGGGACCACCACCTGAAGCGCCCGAGGCACCGCCTCGATGATCACCTCAGGACCCTCGGCACGCCAAAGCTCGCCGTCGACCTCGTAGGTCGGCGGTGTGGAAAAGCGCACCGAAAAGCGGGTGCTCTGCCGCATCTGGACGTGCGACGACAGCACGTGCCTCCCCTTGGGCGCCGCGTTGAAGAGACGCCAGCGTGTGAACGCCGGCGTGTTCCCGATGGCACAGGCGTGCAACAGGCCGTCGTCGAGTTGGGCCTCCGGAGCGATCAGAAAGCCGCCGCCGAAAAAGGGCGCGTTCGAGATCGTGAGCATGAGCTGCTCCCCATCCACCGTAGGTCCACCACCCTCGAGCACCAGCGGGACGCCGGAAAAGGTGAAGAGATTTTTCAGGGCGGTCGCCTTGTATAGCAACTCACCGCGCAGGAAGCGGGCGCCGGCCGTGTCTTTGATGACGGCCACATCGAATCCGAATCCGACCAGATTGAGGAAATTGCGGCCCTCCGACGGCCCACCCGAGCCGGACCGAGCCGCCAGCGGGGTCCCACCCGTGATGACCCTGCCCACGTCCACGGTGCGGACCACTCCGCTGGCCAGAGCTCGGACAGCGGGCTCAGGGTTGCGTAACGACATGCCGAAATTTCGTCCGAAGTCGTTGCCCGTGCCGGAGGCGAGAAGGCCCAGCGCCACGTTCTCCGTGGCGGAAGCCACGATGCGGTCGGCCACGTTACTCCAGGTCCCGTCTCCCCCTGCCGCGACGATGAGGTTGAACCCTTCGGCGATCGCTTGCTCGGCGAGAACACTTTCTTCACCGGCGTGTGAGGTGGCCGCGTGCGTGAAGCCCGGGAGGTGTTTCTCGAGCAGGGAGAGGAACCGGTCCATTTTTCGCGCGCCACGGCCCCGCCCCGAGGCCGGATTGAAGATTACGAAGACGCGGCGCTCGTCACTGTCCATGGTAGGCCTAGACCGGCTCGAGGGGGGCGATGACCTCCACGCCCTTCTTCATCCACTGCTCCCGAAAGGGGGCATTCGCGATCTCGTCTATGGTCAGCCCTTCAGTCATCTCGTGGGAATGGATCACGAGTGAGCCTCTCTCGAACTCGTGTTCACTGTAACTCTCGCCGCGCATGGTGATGTCCGACTTGTAGACCCCGCGGGCGTCGGACATGAAGGTGTGAAAGAGCAGCTCGGCGGGCTCGAACTGGTGGCTCGTGCACGTGAGCTCGAGGATCGGCTCCCCATCGTCGCTTGCCGCCGCGAAAATCTGGCCCTGGCCCTCGGTGAACGTGACTTCGATGTCTCGCTTGAGGTGCGGGAGCTTCCAGCGGGCGACCCCTTCCCTGCGGCCCCTCTCCGTACTGGTGGCTACGACGAAGGGGAAGAGGGCGGCCTTCGGAAGCGGGTCTCCCGGCTTCACGAGCGGCGGCACGAGGACTGCCAGCACCAACTCCTGGTACGCACCCCCGTCACCCTCGTAAAAATCGAAGACCGTGACGGAGAGAACACTGCGCTCGTGCTGGACCTCGAGGAGTTGAAGATACGATGGAGCCAGCCGACGCGCGGCGGACGTCGGCATCTCAAAGAGACAGCTCAGCCCGTGGTTGAAGTAATAGCGCCCTCGCTCGTCGGGCATATGCCATACCTTTGCAGTACGCTTGTGATGATCCGAGCTCCTTCCTCCAGTTCCTCCTGGGAGTGGGCGGCGGATATCGACATCCGGAAGCGAGACCTGTGCTTCGGCACGGCGGGATACTTTACCGGGTTCAGGTAGATTCCCTCATGCATGAGCGCCTCACCGATCTCGAAGATTCGCGCATCGTCCCGTATCATGATGGGAATCACCTGCGACTCGGAATCTCCTACCGAGACGCCGGCATCGCGAAGGCTTTTCTGCATGAACTCGACGTTTTCCCAGAGCTTGGTCCTCAACTCGGGCTCGGCCAAGAAGATTTCGAGCGCCCTGAGAATCCCGGCGGTCACCACCGGCGATATCCCACAGGAGAAGGTCCGGGAGCGGGAGAATCCGCGGAGATAATTGATCAGCTTGTGAGATCCGGCGATGAATCCGCCCTGGCCACCCAGGCTCTTGGAGAACGTGCCGATGTGCATGTCGATCTCGTCCTCGAACCCGAAGTGTTCGGCAACGCCACGACCGTTCTTTCCGTAAATGAAGGTCGAGTGGGCCTCGTCGATGAGGATCCTCGCTCCATAACGCTGGCAGACCTCCACGATATCGGGCACGAGCGCAACGTCGCCGTCCATCGAATAGACGCCCTCGATCAGGACCAGCTTCTTACCCTCGTATCGCTTCAGCTTTCGCTCGAGGTCATCGACTTTGTTGTGCCGAAAGAAGCGGCTGTTGGCCTTCGAGAGGATCATCCCGTCCACCAGGCTGGCATGCGCGTACTGGTCGGCGACAATGAGGTCGCCCGAGCGCATGAGTCCGGCGATGACCCCCACGTTCACGCTGTAGCCCGTCGGGAAGAGTAGGACCGCCTCCTTGCCCTTGAACTCGGCCATGAGGTCGGCGAGCTCGTAGTGCACTTCCAGCGAGCCGCTGAGGATCGGGGATCCCGAGGCACCGTTTCCGTACCGGTGCACCGCTTCGATCACCGCCTCCTTGACCTCCGGGCGGTAAGACAACCCGAGGTAGTTGTAAGAGGCGAAATTCAGGAGGTCGGTCTCCACCTTGCCCGTCTTGGTGTTGCGGATGTCGACACGCGTCGTGGGCGAACCCTGCATCGGAAGACCGTACAAGTAGTAGCCGGACGGTTTGGAGTCCTTCCACCACTCGTCGAAGGGGTCGAGCATGCCAAAGGCATCGTCCCCGGCCCCGAAGTAGAAGTTCGTGTAGTCGTACTGCATGGCGAGCGGGAGTTGCTTGCCGGACCTGTCGTTGAACATGCCGCCCGGGCCCGCAGTGTCCGCCTTTTTCTCGCCCATAGAGCCCTCCATCCGAGGTGCCTTTTGGTCCAGCCCCAATTTAGATGTCGACCTGCCTCGGTTCCAAGAACAATTTAGGGGCGGGACCGCGCGACGAGGGCAGACCCGGAAGCTAAACGAACGGTTGATCAGGTCCAGGCGTCGTGCGAGCAGGCCGCGTTCACCCCGTCGGTCTCGCCGAGGTAACGGTCCATCGAACCACCCCAAAAGAGAAACAGCCCGACGCCCTGGACAAGGGTGCCGGACAGTCTCGAGAAAAAACTCCCGCGGCTGGACTCGAACCAGCGACAAGACGGTTAACAGCCGTCTGCTCTACCAACTGAGCTACGCGGGATCGGCTTTTTTCACGACGTGGAGGTGGACGGAAGTACTCTACCCCGGAGCCGGGGGGTGTCAAGGACATCACCGGCCGGTAAGGGGGTCTCCAAGTGAAGCGGCCACGCCGGGCTGGGTACGCGGAAGAGGCGGGCGCGTGATGGATCCCGCCAGGCACGCCAGGAATCTACTGGGCGATCAGAACCACAAGAGACGCCGCGGTCAGCAGAGTGGTGAGCAGGCCTCCCCAAAAAGAAATCTGCTCTCTCGCTTGGGAGCTCGGAGCCCTGGGAACGTGGAGCCAATCACCCGACTGGACCTGGAGGGAAAAGATCTCCGGGTTCATTCCCATCGGACGCAGATCGACCACCAGGGTCCTGCCGTCACGAACGAGGCGAACTTGGCTGGGATCGGACGCGCCGCCCGAAAGGCCCACGTCCACGTCGGACGTCGCGCCGCCGGCCCGGGCCAGAGCGTCCACCAGCGTCGAGAAGGGCGGGACGAAGAACTGGCCCGCATTCCGGACCGCGCCCGTAATGTTCACGTTGACGCTGGTGACCACCTCGACCACCGGATCCGAATAGAGTGCGCTATACCGCGCCTCCAGGAGCCGCCGGATTCCGGCCGTCCCCAGCCCGACCACCGGGACCGTCCCGAGAAACGGCAGGAAGAGTTCACCGTTGGGGTCGACGGTGCGCTCACCGGAGACCTCGGCCAGTTCCGTTCCCGCCGACGTGTAGAAGGCGATGGTTACCTGGTCGCCCGGCTGCACCCCCGTTCGCGTGACCTGTGGGAGATCCGTCACTATCCTGGTTCCGCTCGAAGCGCAGGCACCGAGGAGTAGTGAGAGAGCGAAGACGAGTGCGACCGCACCGCCGGATTTCACCATGGGCTCGGGTTCCTTTTGAGGCGAGGTTCGATGGGGTCACCCGTACCGTCTAGTCTATACCAAGGCCTGAGCTGGTGTCCAGATTTACGGATAACCCGGCACGCCAGAACCGAGCGCCAGGTGTTTACCTTTCTCTGGTTTTTGTCTAACGTCGTATCCCTACGCCACCTAAGACCGATGCGGTCCTTCCTTGCGCCAAATGTTTCCCAAAAATAAAATGCTTGACACGCATAGCCATTAGGCTTCATATGAGATGCCTCAATTGCCCCCCCCCTTGGTACAGGGACGGGCGCACCCAGAGGGGTGCGTTCACGAAAAATTTCGACTCGTGAAAAGATGAGCGGGAGAAACTACGCAAAGGAGGCTGCGGTTGCGCCGGTCATGAGCGTCGGGCCGATGAACGGTGGAGCGGGGCCAACTTCGGGTGACCGAACTGGTCGTTTCTCGGACTCGCCCCTCGAGTCGTTCCTCGAACCCGCCGCATAGTGGACGCCGAACCGACCCCCAAGACTGAGTGGAATATCGAGAGGGCCGAGGCGCTTCTCAACTCACTCAAGGGCGTCGTGTCGGCGCGAGTCGTGGCTCGCCCCGGTGGAGTCATAGAGGAGATCCACCTCCTTACGGAGGGGGATGTAACGGCGAAGCAGTCGGTCCGGAATGTCGAGTCGGCGCTGCTGGCTCACTTCGGTCTGGAGATCGACCACCGAAAGGTGTCGGTCGCCGAGAGGGACAGTGAAAAGGGTGCGGCGGTGAAGGCTCTCGAGGCGTTCGGGGGCCGGAGCGCGGAGACCAGGTTTCTCTTCGTGACTCACCGCGTGGAGACGGAGCAGGCGCACCGCGTGCGGATTGCCGTCACGGTGGAATGGGACGGCGAACCGTATGAGGGCGAAGCGAGTGGGGCCGACCTGCCTCGGGCTAGGCTCGAGACAACGGCCTCGGCAACGTTACGCGCGATCGAGCGCGCAATCGTTGCCCAACTCGGCGAAGGTGAGCTAACGTTGTCAGTAGACGGAGTGAAGGTGATCGAGGCGTTCGACGGACAGTTCGTCTTGGTCGCGATACATGCGATTTACGGACGGTCGATCACGGCCCTCGCGGGGGCCGCGGCCGTAGAAGACACAGCCGATAGGGCTGTCATATTGGGCACGCTACAAGCCGCGGACCGTTGGGTCCGAGGCAGAATTTGAGCGGAGACCCACAGGAGCGACTTCTAAAAAGGAAACCCCCTCGACCGGCCAAGAGCGAAGCGGAGAGCGAGCGAAGCGATTGCAGCTTCTTGAGCGGTAGAAGCTGACACCTACGAAAGGAGGTGCAGCTTATGTTTAGCTCTCTGTTCCATTTTTTCGGAGCGATGCTCTTCAGAGGCATATTGGGTATCTAGACCGGTCTGTCGAGGGGGACTTTCACGAATGCAGAGCACCTCGTTTAGGATTTATGTTGGGATCGTCACGGCGCTTTCCGCAGGATCCTTTTTCTTGCTGGATTGGGGGGTGCTGGACTCCTTATCACCGGAGTCCTGGAAGGGTCTGTTATCTCTGGTCATACTGGGTCTCGTCTCAGAAGCCCTTTCCATTAGGGTCAAGCTCGGAGGAAACTCAGGAAGTTCGTCGATCACGTTTTTGCCGCTGCTCACCTGCGTCCTACTCTTCGGGCCGGTCCCTGCCGTATTGCTTCATATTGCCACTGGCACGTTTGGTGAACTCATCGTCCGCCGAAGCGAACCGATCAAGGCCATCTTCAACATCAGTCAGTATCTGCTTTGTACGATCGTGGCCGGCGTTGTGTTTGTGGCGATTGGCGGTGTTCCGCAAGCAACCGTTACCACCCCATTCGCGATTCAGGGCGTTCAACTTATCGCCTTCGGGCTGGTTTTCCTCACGATCAATCAAGCCGCTGTGGCTATCGCCATTGCGATCATGGAGAACATGCCCTACGGGAAGGTATTCACCCTTATTATAGGCCGCTCCGGCGCGAACCTGGGTTACGATCTTCTCATAAGTCCGTTCTCGATCGGAATGGCGTTTCTTTATTTGGACTACGGGATTGCTGGCTTCCTTCTCGTCATTCTCCCCCTCTTGTTCATTCGAACAGCCTACCTCAGGGCGTTTCAGCTTCAAGAGGTGAGCGCCAATCTCTTGAAGGCGCTCGTCAAGGCAATCGATGTGCGGGATCCGTACACGTCTGGCCATTCGCA
>JADFMD010000057.1 GCA_022564055.1 Gemmatimonadota bacterium | reverse complement strand
GTTTGAGGTGCTCGAGAAGTACGGGACGATGACCATGGCCGAGGTCCTCGAGCCCGCGATCTACTATGCAGAGAATGGCTTCCCCGTCTCGCCGATCATCGCCCACGCCTGGCGGGGGCTCGAGCGGAGTGAGGAGCCGTCGACGAGGGCCGCCCTGCTCCTCGACGGCGAGCGTGCGCCCAGGGCCGGTGAGGTGTTCCGCAACCCGGATCTGGCTCACTCGTTCAGGTTGCTCGCCGAACACGGTAGAGAAGCCTTCTACAAGGGACCCATCGCCGAAGCGATCGTGGCATACTCCGACCAGCACGACGGCTTTCTCACCATGAAGGACTTCGAGGATCATACCTCGACCTGGGTCGAGCCGATCTTCGCCGACTACGGGGACTACCGGCTCTACGAGTTGCCACCCAACGGCCAGGGTATCGCGGCGCTCGAGATGATCAAGATCCTCGGCAACGTCGACCTCGGTGCGATGGGGCACAACTCCGCGGAATATCTCCATCACGTCATCGAGGCCAAAAAGCTCGCTTACGCAGACATCGATAGGTGGAACGGGGATCCGGAGTTCAACCATCTCCCCATCCAGGAGATCATCTCTACCGAGTATGGCCGGCGGCAGTTCGAGCGCATCGACCCGAAAAGGGCCATGCAACGTCCCGAGTCGGGCATCTCCGGCGACGGCGATACGATACTCCTGGAGGTCATGGACAAGGACCACAACGCCGTCTCCTTCATCTACAGCATCTACTCGGGCTTCGGCTCCGGACTGGTCGCTCCTGGGACCGGATTTCCGCTTCAGAACCGAGCGGCACTCTTCTCACGTGAGCCCGGCCACATCAACGTCGTGGAGCCGCACAAGCGTCCCTTCCACACGATCATTCCGGCGATGGCGTTCAAGGATGGGGAGTTCTTCATGACGTTCGGGGCCATGGGCGGCGCCGTTCAGCCCCAGCAGCACGTGCAGATCTTCCTCAACGTCGTCGAATTCGGAATGAACGCGCAGCAGGCCGTCGAGATCCCTCGGATCAATCACGGCAGCGGACTGAGCGTGACCGTCGAGCCCGGCATCGACGAGGCGGTTTTGGTCCAGCTCGAGGCGATGGGTCACGAGATCAGACGCAGAACGACCCGCGGAGGTGTGGGAGGCGCTCAGATCATCATCTTCGATCGGCTCACCGGCACGATCATAGGCGGGTCGACACCGCACAAAGATGGGATGGCGGTGGCGTACTAAGAGGAGCGTTCCATTCTGATGGACAGCGTACCGATCCGATCACCCATCCCGGGGGCGTGATATGAAACCCACCCAAGTTGTGAGACCGATGGTGAGACGGCTCTTCCGCAGTTCCCTGCTAGCCGTTGTCCTGACGGTAGCGCTCGCCTCGGAGGGTCGCTCGCAAGAGCTGGCCGGCTCACCGGACGAGGCGCTCGTCACCCACCTCGAAGACGCGAATTGGGGTCCACCCGGCACCAGAGAGGGATTCCCGAAGGGAGTCCAGTCGGCGCAACTCGGTGTCGATCCGGACAGCGGCGGGCCGATCTACTACGCGCGGTTCCCGGCCGGATCGCACTTCGACCTGCACTGGCACACCTATACCGAGTACGTCGCGGTGCTGAGCGGGGAGGTAACCCTAGTTCTCGGTGAAGAGACCCACGCTCTCTCACCCGGAAGCTACATCGTGATTCCCGCGAGGATGAATCACTCCTGGGACGTTCCCGCGGGTGGTGACGACTCCGTGATCCTGGTGCGGCGTCGCGGGCCGGCCGACTTCAATTTCGTCGACCGGTAAGGCTCCGTTGGATTCCGCGCGAGCGCTTCTGGCTGCCGCAGCCCTCACGCTCCTGGGCACGGCATGCGACGGCTCTCCGCAGCCGATCGACGTGGTCGAAGTGACGATCGCGCAGATTCAAGACCAGATCCGCTCAGGACGAACTACCTGCCGACTCGTGGTACAGGCTTATCTCGACCGGATCGAGACGTACGACGAAGCCACGGTGAACGCGATCACCGTGGTGAACCCGAACGCCCTCGCCCGGGCGGACGAAATCGACGAAGCGGTTCAGGCCGGCGACGAGCTAGGACCCCTCTTTTGTGCCCCGCTCCTCGTGAAGGACAACTTCGACACCCACGACCTGCCAACCACCGGTGGCTCCATCGCGCTCATGGGGAGCCTGCCACCCGACGACGCCTTCATGGTGCGGCGTATTCGGGAAGCGGACGCGATCGTCATCGCGAAGACGAACATGGCGGAGTGGGCGTTCAGCCCGAGACAGACGGTGAGCTCCTCGTACGACACCACCGCGAACGCCTACGCGCTCGACCGTGTCCCGGCCGGCTCCAGTGGAGGCACGGCGTCGGGGGTAGCCGCGAGCTTCGGTGTCGCCGGGCTGGGGAGCGACACCGGCAACTCGATCCGCGGACCTGCTTCGCATTTGGCGCTCGTCGGCATCCGCTCCACCATCGGCTTGACGAGCCGAGACGGGGTCATCCCGCTCTCATTCGACCGAGACATCGCCGGCCCGATGGCCCGCACCGTCGAGGACGCAGCGAGGATCTTCAACGTAGTGGCGGGATACGACCCGGCCGATCCGTACACGGAGGCGGGGAGAGGGCGCAAAGAGGCCGACTACACCGTCGCGCTCGATGCGGATGGGCTTCGCGGAGCACGGATCGCCGTGATGCGGGACCTCGTCGACGCCGAGGATGCGGATACGGCTGTGGTGAGAGTCTTCGAGCAGGCCGTGGCCGACCTGCGGCGACTCGGTGCGGAAATCGTCGACTCTCTCGATTTCGACCTTCAGGAGGAGCGCCGCCGTCCCAATATGTTCTGCCGGCGTTTTCGCTACGACATGCATGTCTACCTGGAATCGTTGGGAGAGCGCGCACCCATTCGTGACGTCCTGGAAGTGCTGGAGACAGGCCAGTACTCGGATTACGCGGAGAGCTCGCTCCGTCGCTACGAAGGCATGCCCGTGGACGTCCACCCGGCGAACGCCGACCCGCCCTGTCCCGACTACCTCGAAAACGAGAGCCGACAGGCCTATCTCTCGGCCCTCGTCGCCGCCATGGACGCCGCCCGCGTCGACGCCGTCATCTACCCCACCTGGCGTAACCCCCCGGCGCATATCGACCGTGGAGACGAAGAGTACCGCGGCGACAACAGCCAGGTGGTTGCCCCTGCCACCGGAATGCCGGCGATCACCGTCCCGATGGGCTTCACCTATGGACGTCTACCCGCCGGCCTTCAGATCCTGGCTCGCCCGTACGATGAGCTGCTCCTCTTCCGGCTAGCCTACGCCTACGAGCAGGGAACCCATCATCGGGTCCCTCCCGAGGGCTTCCCTGCACTATGAATTCCAGGCCCGTGGGCGAGTTCCAGGCCGTCGGCCGGATCCGGCGCCCCGCTAGTCTCCACCCGACGGGGGAGTTAGGCTGAGGGCGACCCCACAGGGAGTTGCCCGATGAACCTGAAGACCACGTCATCCCGATCGACGCGCACGTTGCTACTGGTGCCCATCGCACTCTGCCTCGGCACCGCAGCGTGCCAGCTCTCCGACGCCCCTGGCCAGGCAACATCCGACGCGTCCGAGCCGTGGAACTGGTCCGAGGAGGAGGTCCGCGCTGCAGTGAATCAGGTTCGCGCGGGCCGCGACCTCAATCCGGAGTCGTGGCCAGGCGGCGCGCGAGTCGCGGTCCTGCTCTCCTTCGACGTCGACAACGAAACCGTCCAGGGGCTTCGCACGGGCACCGTCAGCATCGGCCCGCTGTCGCAAGGTGAATACGGGGCGCGCGTCGCGCTGCCCCGCGTCGTGCGCCTGCTCGACCGTGAGAACATCCCGGCGACCTTCTTCTTCCCGGCCTGGAGCCTCAAGCTCGCCCCGGAACAGGCGGAGGTGATCAACGAGTCGGGCAGGCACGAGATCGGGGTGCACGGATGGATCCACGAGCTGAATACCGTGCTCGACGGCCCGACGGAGGAGCGCCTGCTCGTCCAGGCCCTCGACGCCATCGAGGAAATCACGGGCGAGCGGCCCGTCGGCTACCGGGCCCCTTCGTGGAACCACAGCCCAAACACGCTCCAGATCATCCGTGACCTAGGCCTCCTGTACGAGAGCTCGCTCATGGCCGACGACCGTCCCTACGAGCTCCTGCAGAACGGCGAGGCGACCGGGATCGTGGAGCTTCCGGTGGAGTGGATTCTGGACGACGCGCCGCTTTTCAACCCGCTTGGCAACAGGTATATGAATCCGCGTGACGTCATGCAGGTGTGGATCGACGAGTTCGACATGGCGTGGGAAGAGGGCACGATGTTCTTGCTCACCATGCACCCGCACGTGATCGGCCACCGCTCACGGATCGTCGCGCTGGAGGGGCTCATCGACCACATACAGGCGAAGGGAGACGTCTGGTTCGCCACGCACGAGGACGTGGCGCGTTATGTGCGCGAGCAGGCGGGAATGGACTGATGGAACGCTTGGATCACCTTATTTGAGGAGCATCGCAATGAGTACCGTTACGAAATCTCTATCGCGACCAGAATTTACCCGGTTGGGCACAATTGCTCTGGCAGCCGCGTTAGTCGCATTCAGTCAACCGGCCTCTGCCCAAACACCCGCAAGCGAGCTCGAGTCGGAATTTCTGCTCGAGCTACTCCTCGACGTCGATACCCAAATCGACGCCGGCCACACCAGGATCGCGCCCGTTACCGGAGGAACCTTCAGCGGACCCGGCATCAGGGGAACCGTGCATCCCGGAGGCGCCGACTGGATTACACGGGTATCGGGTCAAAGCAGTCTCGACGTGCGCATCACTCTGGAAACCGACGACGGTGAGATGATCTACATGTCCTACACCGGGATTGTCTGGTCCGGAGAAGACGGCCTGTATTGGAGGGTACGACCCATCTTCCAAACCGCGTCAGAGAAGTATGATTGGCTCAACCATGCCGTCTTCATAGGCAAGAACAAGCAGGTAGCTGGCAAGGTTGCGTACGACATCTTCCGTATCCTCTGATACCTTGACTGTCTAAGTATCGGGGCCTAGCTTGGTGACGCCTAGACCCTCTAGGTAACCTAGCAGGAGTCCAGCCGATGGCCCCGAAGAACGCGCTGCTGCACGGGACGCTCGAGGTCCTGATCCTCAAGACCGTGTCCCAAACCCCTCGTCACGGGTACGCGATCGCCCGTTTACTCGAGGAACGTACGGGGGAGGCCATTCAGGTGGAGGAGGGGTCCCTGTATCCGGCCCTCTATCGCATGGAGCAAAAGGGCCTCCTCGCTTCGAAGTGGGGGCGTTCGGAGCTGGATCGGCGAGCGAAGTTCTATGGGCTGACCCGCAAGGGCCGGGCCCGCCTGTCGGAAGAGGTGGAGGCCTGGACGGCCTTTTCCCAAGCCGTATCCCTGATCCTGGCCGGCTGAGGACGCAGCGTGGGATGGGGCAGAAGAACGCCGCGCATGATCTCCGCAGAGATCGTGAAGCTCAGCCGCAGGACGCTCGCTCGGGTGTTCAAGACACCCGTCGCCGCAGAAGTGAAAGAGGAGCTCGACTTCCACATCGAGAAGCAGACTCGCGAATACCAAGCCACGGGGATGAGCCGCGATGAGGCCCGGCGTGTAGCCGAGGCCCGATTCGGGAACCTCTCCAAAGTCGTTTCGGACCTAGAAAAGATCGGAAAGAGGAGAGATGAAGTGATGGCCAGACGGGAGTGGTGGGGTGAGAGCAGAAGGGACGTCCGGTACGCGCTTCGTCAGCTACGGAGATCGCCCGGATTCGCGGTCGTCGCAGTCCTGACCCTCGCACTGGGAATCGGCGCGAACACGGCCGTGTTCAGCGTCATCAACGGGGTGCTCCTCAAGCCGCTCCCCTATGAGGCGCCCGAGGAGTTGGTGAGCGTGACCAGTGCCTTCCCAGCCATGGACTTCGACCGGTTCTGGATCTCACCGCCCGAGTATTTCGAGCTACGGGAGTGGAACCAGGTCTTCGCCGATATCGGTGGATACCGAACGGGGACCACGTCCATCGAGACGAACGATCGGCCTCTTCGGGTTCCGTCGGCCGTTGCCAGTTGGTCGTTCTTCCCGACGATGGGCGTGAGTGCAGAACTCGGCAGGACGTTCAGCGAGGAAGAAGACCTTCCGGGTGCCACGCCGGTCGCGTTGATTTCGGACGGCCTGTGGCGTCGTGCCTTCGGCCAAGACACCGAAGTGATCGGGCAAAGCGTCCGTATCAACGGGGTTGCCTCTACCATCGTCGGCGTGATGCCTCCCGGCTTCGACGTGGAGGATGCGGGTGTGGACGTATGGAGACCGCTGAACATCGATCCCAACGACCATGTCAACCGCCGCGGCAACCACTTCTTGAATTTGGTGGCCCGACTCGACGACGGGGTGAGCCTCGAGCGCGCTCAGGCAGACCTGGACCGCCTGGAGGTTCGTTGGGAAGAGGAGTTTCAGGGCACCCACACCCCCTCTTCCGAGTTTCATCCGTTCCGCGCCACGGATTTCCGCACAGACGTTCTGGGTGATGTGAGGCCCGCCATGATGCTTCTGCTGGGAGCCGTCGTGTTCGTGCTCCTGATCGCGTGCGCCAATGTCGCGAACCTTCTCCTCGCCCGTTCAGAGAGACGCTCGAAGGAGGTGGCCGTCCGGGTCGCCATGGGTGCCGGCCAAGCGCGGCTGGTAAGACAGCTGCTCACCGAGGGCATGACGTTGGCGCTGCTCGGAGGCGCTCTGGGTCTGGCGCTCGGCCACTTTGCCCTCCAGGGGCTCCTGCGGGTGAACCCCGACGGGGTGCCGCGGGTGGCGGAGATCGGCCTCGACTGGACCGTGGTGCTCTTTACCGGCGGCGTGGCGATCGTAACGGGACTTCTCTTTGGCCTGGCACCCCTGATCAACACGACCATGGCTAAGGTGGGCAACACGCTCAAAGAGGGCGGCTCCCGGACGACCCGTAGCTCTGCGGGTCAAAGAGCCCGCAGAATGCTGGTCGTTGCCGAGGTGGCGTTGGCGGTGGTCCTCCTGACAGGGTCGGGCCTGATGCTCAGATCCATGGCCGCGCTGCAGGATGTGGATCTGGGCTTCCAGCCAGAAAATCTCCTGACCATGGAGGTGAGCCTTCCCGCGGCCGACTACCCGACGCCCGTGGACGTAGGTGCGTTCTTCACCACTGCGCTGGAGCGCATCCGGGCGCTACCCGGTGTAGTGAGCGCGACCGCCATGTCGGGGTTGCCGCCGCTTCGAACCCTGGACGCCAACGACACTGAATTCGAGGACATGGAGCCAACGGAGGAAGGGCCTCCGCACAACGTGGACTATTGGACCAGCATCGACGCCGACTATGCGGAGACGATGGGGATCCGGATCCTCGAGGGCCGGGGGTTCGAGCTGGCAGACGCCCTCGCGGAAACGCCCGTCATGCTCGTGAACGAGCGGCTGGCGAGGACGTTCTACCCGGACCAGACCCCGCTGGGAAGACGAATTCGACCGGGGCCCTCTTGGTTCACCGTCATCGGAGTCGTGGCGGACATGAAGCAGGCCGGTGTGAACCGCGAGGCCGGTACCGAGCTCTTTTTCTACTCGCCCCAGCTCAACCGGACCGACGGGTTCGCCTACCGTACCCAGAACTTCATGATCCGCACCGACCGGAATCCCCTCGGGCTGGCCGAGCCGGTCAGACGCCTCTTGGGTGATATCGACGCGGCTCTTCCCATTTCGGACGTTCAAACCATGGAGCAAAACCTCGCTACGTCCCTGGCTCAGCCTCGCTTCATGACACTGCTACTGAGCCTGTTCGCCGGCGTGGCTTTGCTGCTCGCAGCCATCGGAACGTACGGCGTCATGTCGTATTCGGTTGTGGAACGAAAGCGGGAGATCGGCATCCGCATGGCCATGGGTGCCAACAGCTCTTCGGTCCTCGGCATGGTGCTGAAGCAGGGCGCGGTCCTGGCGGGTCTGGGGCTGGTGATCGGAGTGGCGGGTGCGTTCGGACTGACCCGGTTCCTGACCGCACAGCTGTACGAGGTGGGCGCTACGGATCCGAGGGCGTTCGTGCTCGCGCCCTTGTTCTTGGCCCTTGTGGCCACTGCTGCCTGTTACCTCCCGGCACGCCGGGCGACGCGGGTGGATCCGGTGAGCGCGTTGCGGGAGGAATAGGGGCGCGCCAGAGCCGAAGCCTTCCCCGACACATTCCGAAACCCCTCTGCAACCTTTTCCCCCCAGGACACGTCTATGCATAACGAGGGATGTGCGCGCCGGAAGGACCGGCGGCCCCTCGATCGTTTCATTGTGAGGAGGGTTGTGAGGATGAAGAAGACGATGATGGGATGGGTAGTGACCGTGTTTGCTTTGGCAACCGTGTTAGTCATACCGGCGGACGGGCAAAGCCAGACGTCAGAAAACATTCAGAGGGCCATCGAGCTCGAGTCTGAAGCCTCCCGTTTCCTTGATCAACCGGATCACTGGGCGTATGCAGCCAACATTTACTGGGCCGCAGCCCAGCTCAGAGCAGACGAAGATCCCCAAGGACAAGAGGACCTCAGGATCGCCGCGAGCCTGGTTTATGAAACGGGCGACGCGACGGGCGCGATCACCGCTTTGGAGTCCGCAGGCTCTCGGGCCTTGGCGAATGGTGACGTAGTGGGGGCCGCAGGCATCTTCACCGATGCGGTCTGGGTCGCAAACAAAGCGGGGCTCAGAGCGGACCAGCGCAGGCTGTCCTCCAGGGTCGCCGAGTTGGCGAACTCTTCGGATCTCACACGCACCGAGAGAAACCAGATTCTGGCGCGGTTTCGCGGAGTCTGAAATAGCGTACTCCGAGTTCAGCTGACTTCCCCGCTAGAACTCGTCCGCAGTTGAGGCGCGTGGGGCCCGGTGGTTAACCGCCGGGCCCCACGGCTTCGAAGCAGGCACGTCACGCGACACCGAGAGTGACGAACGCGCTTCCTAGACCACTCCAACCGGCGAGGGTGGACGGACTCCAACACGGTAGCCTACTTTGCCGACGGCGCCGGACGAGGGTTTGAGCTTTCCCTCAGATTCGAGCCTTCCCCCAGAGAGGTATCCAATGCGCACCTTGCAGAGACTCGGCTCGCTGACGGCTCTTGTCGTCCTGGGCTCAATAATCACGCTGGCCGCTGGCCAACAGGTCCCCACCTTTACGCCCGAGCAGGAGGCGCGGCTCCGGATTCGCGAAGTGATGGATGGCCTCTACGTCATCCCAGGGTTCGACGGGGGGCAATCGGGTGGGAACGTGGCCGTGCGGGTGACCGACGACGGCGTCATCATCGTCGACGACAAGTTTCCCTACAGCTTCGATTTCATCACCGAGCAGGTCAGGAGCGTCACCGACCAGCCGATCAAGTACGTGCTCAACACCCATCACCACGACGACCATTCCGGGAGCAACGCCGACTTCCTGGCCTCGGCCGAGGTGATCGCGCACAAGAACGCTCGCGCGAACATCGTGCGAAACAATCAGCCCGGCGCGCCACGTATCATCTTCGCGGACGAAACCGCCGTATTCCTGGGGGGCGCGGAGGTCCAGATGTTTCACTTCGGACGCGGTCACACCAACGGGGATGCGGTAGCCTATTTCCCCGATCTCCGGACGGTCCACACCGGCGATCTCTTCGTCTTTGGCCAGCGTTTGAACGGCAGCACCCTGTCGCCGTTCTGGGACTTCGGTAACGGTGGCAGCGTGCTCGAGTGGCCGGCAACGCTGACCGGCCTGCTGGCGCTCGACTTCGACACCGTGATCCCCGGTCACGGGCCGATCCTGACCAAGGCCGACATCAGGACGTTCCGCGGAAAGCTCGAGACCGTGATCGATCGTGTCAGCCGCGAAATCGCGGCCGGCGCAACGCGAGACGACATCGCCTCACGGGTCGACACGGCCGATCTGGACTGGCCGCTCGCGCCCGTGCGGATCCAGAACGTGTTCGACGAGCTGACCGCGGCCCAATAGGGCCAGCGCCTTGGTACCGAGCTCTTCGTCGCAGCTCCTCTAGGACCAAACGCGGGTATTTCCCATTTGGCGAGGGCGTTCTAGCAGGGCCGTACGGAGACCGCTAACATGTGGGTGACCTCATGTGAATCGGATCCACGCAACACGGTGGCGGACAGGGAGGGCGCAATGGCACAGGGCAAGCTCGTCGGTGTGGGCCTCGCGATGACCGTGGTGGTGGCGTTGGCGGTCGGCGTCTTCCTGGGAACCGGAGCGGCGGCCCCGGCGCCCGACACGACGGGCGAATGGACCCTGGCGGATGTGCTGGCGATGTCGCGTGACCAGATCATCGACTTGTGGAGTGCGTCGCCTGCGCCCGACTTCACCGCGTTCAAGGGGCACTACATGGGGCTCGTGCCCAATGCCGGCGACCCGGAGCGCCGAGCGAGCACCGACGCCACCATGTTCGACGAGGACTCCGAGCGGGGCTACTGGCTGGGAAAAGCCTACATGCCGACGACCACGACCACCGGCGAGGGCTACAACCGCTGGCGTTTCCCGGGGGGCAAGATCGTGCGGAACTTGCGGTTCGGCACCGAGGACGGGACCTCGCTCATCGACGGCAACCCGGCCCTGCTCATGTACTACGGCGCCTTCAATGAGGGCAACACGCTCATCGACGAGATCCGCCAGTTGAGTCACGACATCTTTCTCGGGATGGGCACACGTGAAGCCGAAGATGGGGGTCGGAGCGAGCCCGGCCACTTCGTGCTGATCGGCCCCACAGACGACTGGGTCGGCGTCGACTGAGCGGCCTCCGCCCGGTATAGCTCTCCATAGGCCAACCTGTATCGGAGGTGATCCCATGCGATTCCTATGCTCTCTCATGGTCCTCGCGTGCCTCGGAATTCCCGCGAGCGTGCTCGCGCAGGACGTGTTCGAAGGTATCCCGGTCGAGCCACGTCCCTCCGAATACCTCCATTGGGATGCCGAGGCGTTCGCCGAGTTTCAGAACGAGCTCGAGGGACAACTCCGCGACGGACCTGGAATATTCGGTACCCAGTTCGTCTACCTGAATGCGCTGCCACGGGATGAGGATCGACATCACGACGTCCAGATCATCCACCGGTCCGGCTATACCCAACCAGAGATCCATGCCACCAAGTGGGACCTCTACGTCATCCTGGACGGGTCGGGAACCGCCCTCCTCGGCGGGGAGCGGGTGAATTGGATCGATGATGGGCGGCCCCAGGAAGAACAGAGGCCGCAGCTCAGGGGCGCCCGGGAATTCCAGGTCACGAAAGGCGACATATTGCACGTTCCCGCGCGGGTTTGGCACCAGATGTTGACGGAGCCGGGAGAGTCGATCACGTACGCGCTCATCAATGTGATCGAGTGATTCGACGCGTTACCCGCAGCCCGATAGGGCCCTCAGAGGATTTCCCGATGGATCAGCAGATCGAATGGCCTAAGAAAACGCGCTGGGCGCGCGGTGGTTGAGTCAGTCGGGAACCGTGCCGTACTCAAGACCTTCGTAAGCGATCGCGTGGGCGATGTTACGACAATCCTGGGCTGTACCGCCATGACTTCGAACGTGATCCTCCCACCGGTGGACTACGATCTCCTTCATTGTGGTGATCACCTCGTCCGCCTCATCTTCACCCAGGCGGAAGTGCTGCGCGCCAGAGACGAGGTTGAGCCGGTTGGCCCAACGCTCACGCCCCGGTGTCACGCCGCACGTCATAGCTAGCCTCCGGTCATCCAGGCTCCGGTCGCTGGATGGGACCAAATCGTAAGCCGGAGACAAGCGCCAGTCACCAGAATTTGTCCCGAGCACCGCGTGGTTCCGCGGGTGGTCATCCGTGTTCGATACGAGCGCGTTGAACACCATCCGCCGAAAGAGCTCGGCAGCGTCCTCTTCGGGCCTTGAAGAGATCCTGCGCAGTATGTGGGAAAGGTCCAGATACGACCACCCCGTACGGTCTGTCACCGACTCTTCCAGACCTAAGAGTGTATGCGCGCTCAGGAAGAGCCGTCGGATCGGCTCGTCCTTCCCGGGCTCCTGGTCGAAGCGCTTGACCATGACGATCTTCTTGGCACCGAGTGTGACGACCCTCGCCTCCGGGACCGTGATCCCACATTCGCCGGCGAGACTGAGGTAGGCAGCCTCCGTGATCCCGTTGGTCCACCGATCGCCCCGGGAAGGGAACTTCGCTACCCACAGCTGGCCATCCCCATCCCTCACCACGGTCTTCGGCCGCGCCCCGCCCATCCCGCTACTGGGGTCGAGCACTCGATCGAGGTCCACCAGCAACGGATTCTCCTCGCCCGCGATCTCGCCTTCCAGCGCGTCAGCCGCATCGCTCGCTGCGCCCAGGTCCTCCAACGAAAGAGCGTTGGAATAATCCAGCACCGGCACCTCCTGGCCGGCGCCGTAGCTCAGCGCGCCCACGCGAAGGACGGAAGATCCAAGCAGATAATCCAATTCGCTGTACGCTCTACCCCGATCCCTCCGCTCGATGACCATTCGACCCCAGGCGTCCGGGGCGGTGTCTCGCAACGCCCCGAACATCCCTCCGACCTTCGACGTGGTGAATTCCGTGTCTTTCAGCGGAAGGTTGACTGGATCGATGGCCACAGCGTCCGGCCGGTTGAGGTAAGTGCGGCCGTAAACGAAGCGTCCCAAGAATCCATCCCGAATCTCTTCCAGCTCGTAGCGCCCGCAGATCACAGTCTCGCGCGTGCTGGGCAACTGTACGAATACGAAGCAGCCCACTCTAGAAGTCACGGTCCAGTGTCCGGCGAGGGCGGGCCCTCGTACCGCGGGCAGCCGACTCGAGGATGATTCCCTCACGATCCCGCTCGGGATCCGCCAACAGGCGGACATCATCGAAAAGCCCAAGAACCCAGAGAGCCTTCAGGTAGTACCCTATCCCCGTAACGGGCGAGCCCTTCTCGATCTTGCGGATCGTGTGCCAGGAGGTGCCGACGCGCTCTGCCAGTGCCTCTTGAGTCATGCGTCGCCGCATCCGGGCCGTCTTGATCCCGTATCCGATCCGTCCCAACTGAGACAGAATCTCGCTGGGGAGTGCTTCACCTGTCTTCATCATCTATACTATTCTATAGGTAATCAGTATTTATCTATACTATAGTATAGATTATGTCTGGAGTGGGTGCAATCCGGGAACCCGAAGCTTGTTCGACGAGTCGATCGGGACGCTCTAGTGCCCGCGTTTCGTCACTCAGGCAGTGCCAAAGCAATAAATTCCGCAGGACTATCCAACGTCGCCGCCGCCACCACGATGTATTGCTTCCCATTCAGCATGTACGACATCGGGCTGCCTGTCGGGTTGGCCGGCAGCGTGATCTCGGCCACGACCTCACCTGTGCGCTTTTCGTAGGCGCGGAAAATCGGGCCTCCGGCACCATAGCGCGAAGCGACACCGCCGCGTACACCCCCGCCCTCACCCATGAACAGCAGCGTACTCGTTACCAGCGCTCCGGGCCGGCCGTTCGTCCCCATGGTGGAGAAGTCCAAGCCCAGACCCTGTAGGTCCGGGTGTTCTCGCACCTCCCTTGGTGCTCCTCCGAGGGGCTTCATCCAAAGATGATCCCCCGTGTTGAGATCGATCGCGGTGATGCGCCCATAGGGTGGCTTGATCAGGGGCAGCCCACGCGGTCCAGGAGGATAGATGTCTCCCGATCGGATGTAGTCGGCATCGGTGCTCCCGGCTCGCCTCTTTTCCAAGGCGACAACGACAGGAGCCGTGAGCGACGGAATGAACAGAATTCCTTGTTCGACATCGACTCCGGCACCGGGCCAACTGGCGCCTCCGCCCCATCCGGGAAGAACCAGCGTTCCCTTGGTGCCGTCCGGATCGTCCACCAGGGACGGGGGCGTATAGAGCGGTCCCATACGGAAATTGGCGGCGATCTCCATAGCCTCGGCGCGAAGCTCGGGGGTGAAGTCGATGAGATCATCGATGCTGAAGCCCTGTCGCTCGAAGGGTGCTGGTTTCGACGGGATGGGCTGAGTCGGTGAGGTCCACTCGCCAGGCACGTCGGATGCCGGCACCGGCATTTCGATGATGGGCCAAAGCGGCTCGCCGGTCTCTCGGTCGAATACGTACGTGTAGCCTTGCTTGGTCACGACGGCCACGGCTTTGATCCGGCGTCCGTCGTGGGTCACGTCGACCAGGGTGGGCGGAGCAGGAATGTCGAAGTCCCACAGGCCGTGGTGCACGAGCTGATAATGCCAAACCCGCTCGCCGGTCCTGATGTCGAGGGCGACGATGCTCTCCGCAAACAGATTGTTTCCCGGCCGGTGGCCTCCATACCAGTCGTTGGTCCCGGTCTCGGTGGGCAGATAGAGGTAACCCAACTCTTCATCGAACGTCAGCTGAGTCCACACACCTGCGTTGCCCGAGGTTTCCCACGAATTGTCCTGCCAGGTGTCGGCGCCGAATTCATCCCCCTGGGGCACGACGTGGAAGATCCATACCCGTTCACCGGTTCTTACGTCGTAACCCTGGATGTGGCCGGGCGTGGAAGCGGAGGCGGTCGTGGCGCCCACTGGAATCACCTGCGCGACCACCACACCGTTGGAGACGATCGGGGTGGAAATACAACGCACTTCCCCCCCGATTCCTTCGGAGAGGTCGACGAAGCCGTTTAGGCCGAATTCCCTCGCCGGCCTGCCTGTCTTGGCGTCGAGGGCCAACAGGCGTCCGTCGCTTACGTTATGGAAGATCCTCTCTTCGTCGCCATCGGTCCAATAGGACACGCCGCGCCCTGAGCCGGTGAGCGGCCGGATGCGCTCGCCCTCCGGTCTCGGCTTCGGCTCGGGAGAAAACAGCCAGATCATCTCGCCGGTTTCGGCGTCGATGGCCGCCACCTCACTGGCACCGGTCGTGGTGTAGAGCACACCCCCGATCATGATCGGCGTAGACTCGAAGTTGTAAAAGTCAGGACCCGAGGAGTTTGCCGCCGTCCAGCGCCACGCAACTTCGAGGTCCCCTACGTTGTCGGCATCGATCTGATCCAAGGCCGTGTACTGTGTGTGCCCGCCATCGCCACCATAAACCCTCCATTCGCCGTCGAGCGCGCCGTACTGCGCCGAGACGGAGCTCGCACAGAGCAGAGTCGCGACGATCACGGTGGCGCCGATCAAGGCCGCGCCAGTCGAGCTCGCACCGACCGGGATGCCGCCAATCAAGTGCGCGTCGGGCTGGGTTGCGTTAGTAGGGTTTGCGCGAGTGCGGGCGAGGCTCACATACCCTCGCATACTCAGTTTCCGCTGGGGAGCGCGAACACGAACAGGTCGGTGCCCCTGCTCGGCCGGAGCTCGGGTGTAAGGTTGATCGATCCGGCTCCGGTGTTGACCGCCACGTATTGGCGTCCGTCGACGGCAAAAGTGATCGGATAGCCGCTGACCGAGGCGCCCAGGTTGATCTCCCACAGGACCTCGCCGGTCTCGTCGTCGAAGGCCCTGAACCGCCCGTTCGAGTCGCCCCCGAAGATGAGCCCGCCGCCGGTCGCCACGAGTGACATCGTGCCTGCCCGCGTCTCGTATAGCCACGACGTTTTGCCGGTCTCCACCGAAATCGCTCGCACGGTCCCGAGGTTGTCGGTGCCGGGTGCGATCTGATGGCGCGCAGCGAGCGAGTAGATCGCCAGGCCGCCCTGCCCACCGGCCGTCAGCGCCTGCGCCCGGACGCTCTCGAAGTCGGCCGTGGCCAACATCTGCGCGCAGGTGTTGCGCAGTGGGTAGTACATCATGCGGGTCCGGGGACTGTACGCGCCGGCTTCCCAGTCCTTGCCGCCCGCCCAGGTCGGGCAGACGAACACCTCCTGCTCCACCTCCCGGAAGACGACCTCCGGATTTACCGTCACCGCTCCCGTGGCCCCGTCGATATGGTCGATCACGTTCTGGCGCACCGTCGGAGTGGCCCAGAGAAACTCACCGGTCTCGCGATCGAGCGTGTAGACCAACCCGGTCTTGCCGGGGATACCGGTAATTACCTTGCGGACCTCTCCCGGTTGGAGCCGCGGGTTGATCCACCTCACGGCATCCGGGTCGGGGGTGACGGGCGTGTCGACGAGGAGCCGCTCGAAGGGATGATCCAGGTCCCAGTGGTCGTTCAGGTGCTGGTAGTACCACCGGATCTCACCGGTGTCGATCTCGAGTGCGAGCGTCGAGTTGTGGTAGAGGTGCGTGTTTTCTGTGCCGCCCAGGTAGAACTTGGGCGCCGGCGAGGTGACCGACGTTCCCATGTAGATCAGCTTCAGTTCGGGGTCGTAGCTGGGCACCATCCAGGCGCCTACGTGTTGCCGCCCCTCGAAGGGAACGTCGCCCCAGGTCTCGTCGCCCGGCTCTCCCGGGGCGGGAATCAAACGTCGTCGCCACAGCTCGGCTCCGGTCAGTGCATCATGCGCCGCGATGATACAGGCGTCCGGGCCGCCCCACGGGCGGCAGCTACGCCCCGAGATGACCCTGCCGTCCGCGATGATCGGGCCCGAGCTGTGCGTGGCCGAGTTGATCTTGTAGTCGAAGATCTGCGTTTCCCAAACGGTCTCACCGGTCAGGGCGTCGAGCGCAAAGACGAAGTTGTCGTCGCTCGTGTTGATGATCAGCCGGTCGTAGATGGCGATGTTACGGTTGTTGCGGGCGTTGCCCCCGACGAAACCGTAGAGGTCGTCCGGTATGTCGCGGCGATATTCCCATATGAGGTCGCCGGTCACGGCATCGAGCGCCTGAATGATGTCCTCGGCCTGCGGCACGTAGAGGACGCCGCCGTACGCCAACGGCGTTATCTCACCCGTTCGAGCCGCCAGGTTTCGGGTCCAGACCATCCGGAGCTCGCTAACGTTCTCACGGTTGACCTGATCGAGCGGGCTGTAGCCCCAACTGTCGAGGGTGCGGCGCCACATGAGCCAGTCCTCCGGTGCGGGGTCCTGGAGCATCGCGTCCGTAACGGGGACGAATTCGGCGGAGGACTGCGCGTGGGCTAGGACCGGGAGCGTGGCAAATACCAGCAGGACCGTGCCTAGAGTGACTCGAACGCCAATAAAGAGAGGAGACTGTCTAAGCATCTCAGGACTCCCAAGCCGGAGGATCCAACGGCCATCGAGGATTTTCCAACAGCCACCTGATGACGACGGACGGGCGATAATAGGTGTCCGGCCCCGATCGAGGAAGCGGATGGTGGGTGTCAGGTCCCTTTCGTAACCTTGAGACGACCCCGCTTGTCAATCTTTCGGCTTTGGATGCGCCAAGAGGACTCCACGCATCGTTCCAAGCCATTCCGGCCGGTGATGTACCGGAAGCACCGTCCGCGCTCCCTCTTGGTCTCTTGAACCGAGACAACGATCTCGCCACCTATTTTCTCGCCCTCTGGCCTCAGGTGGTAGGTCACATCCCCGCACTCGAAGCTCCTGCGACCCAGCGACTCGTTTCTTCGGACCTCAGAGCGAATGGGATCCTGACAGGATCCGGACGAGGTGGTCAAAATGATCGATCCGTTGGGCGTGACGAGCACCTGCGCGAAGTACTCGGTGGTTACGGTACCTTCCTCGAAGGCGGTGGCTCGCTCGTACTGGATTGAGGCTTCGAGGGCGTATCGCCCGGGCGGCCAGTATACGAGACCGGAAGGCGGTGCCGGGCCGCCCACCGAGGTCGAGCACGCGGCAGCCGCCAGCAGGAGGGCCGCCACAAGGAGGACTACGGGGGAAAACCATCCCTTCATTCGGCAATCCTATAGTTGTCAGGACCCTCTCGAAACTTTGAGACGAGCCCGCTTTTCGGCCATTTGGGTTTCGATGGACCAGGCGTACGCCACGCATCGTTCACGGTTATTGATCCCGACGCCAGACCGGATGCACGGGCCGCGTACCCTCGTGTCTTCTTGAACCGAGGCCACGATCTCGCCGCCTATCCTCCCGCCTCGAGGCCTCAGGTGAAAGGTCACGTCACCACACTCGAAGCTCTTGCGGCCCAGTGACTCGTCTATTCGAGCCTCGGCGGGAGAAGGATCCCGACAGGGTCCGGACGAGCTATCCAAGAACATCGATCCGGCTGGCGTGACAACCAGCTCTGCAAACAGCTCCCCGGTGATGGTTCTCTTCTCGTACGTGGTGGATCGCTCGTACTGGATCGAGGCCTCGAGCGCGTATCGACCGGGTGGCCAGTAGACGACACCCATTGGAACCGCCGGTCCGCCGGCGGCGGTCGAGCACGCGGCAGCACCCACCAAGAGCGCCGCCGCCGGAATGACCAGGAGCGAGAACGATCGGTTCATCCGAGACTCCCTGAGCTCCGCTACACCCCGCTGAGCGTCTCCAGCTGCAATCGCCCGGTCGAATCCCCCAGTGACTCGACGGGGACGCCCATCTTGTCGAGAAGGCTCAAATGCAGGTTCGCAAGCGGTGTGTTCTCAGCGTACTGGATGTGATGCCCCCCTGTCCCGGCCGCGCCACCGGCCAGGAGGATCGGCAGGTTCCCGGAATAATGCGAGTTGCTGTCGGCCATGCCGGCGCCGTAAATGATCATCGAGTGATCGAGGAGCGTGCCGTCGCCATCGGGGGTCGAGCTGAGTCGCGCGATGAACTCGGCAAACAGCTCTGCGTGGTACTGGTTGATCTTCCTCAGTTTCTCGAGCTTGACGGGATCTCTCTGGTGATGCGAGATGGGATGGTGGGCGTCCGGTACGCCGATTTCGGCGTAGGTACGGCCCG
>JADFMD010000168.1 GCA_022564055.1 Gemmatimonadota bacterium | reverse complement strand
TCCGCGCGCCGTCCATCGAAGCGCCGATCGTCTTCGCGGCCTCGAGCACGTGCTGGAGGTCGGCGGAGCCGTCCTCGTCGGGGGGAGTCCCAACCGCGATGAAGATCACGCTGGAAGCCCGCACCGCCTCCGGAATATCTGATGTGAACCGGAGGCGACCCGAGCGCAGGTTACGTGCGACCAACACCTCGAGACCCGGCTCGTAGATGGGAATGCCGCCACCCTCGAGAAGCGCAATCTTGTCCGCGTCGATATCGGCGCAGACCACGTCGTTGCCGGTCTCGGCGAGGCAAGCGCCGGCTACGAGACCGACGTATCCGGTTCCGATGACGGCTATGTGCATAGAGGAAACAAGCTTGGGGTCTAGCTCAATTCTTGAGCTGGTCGAACAAGACGATAAGCGTCACGAGCGAGGTGACGTAAGCAAGGAGCTGGTTGGCGTTCATCCCACCCCCCTCCCGCGGCGGCTTGAACGGCACCGAAATCGTGCTACCGGGCTCGATCCGGGGGTCGTTCCTGAAGAGCCAGAGGAACTTGCTCGAGTGCTGGCGCTCCTGGTTGGCGTACGTCACCACCGTCGCGTTCCGATCCGCATCCCGGACGGTCCCGCCCGCCTGCTCGAGGTAGTCGCCCAGGTTCCACCTCCGCCGCCACCGAGTCCGGGATTGGAACTCCACCGCCCCGATGATCTGCACCGTTCCGTCGTACTCGGGAATCTGGAGTGAGTCCCCGGGCTGCAAAATGAGGTCCACGCCCCTCCGCGACTGGTCCAGAACCTGTACGAGGTTCAAACCCAAAGGCAGTCCGCCACGGATCAAACTCGCGCCCTCCACATAGGCCTCGGCGGTCAGACCTCCTGCCCGGGCGAGGAGGCTCGATACGGTCTCACCACGTCGCTCGAGAGCATAAGGTCCGGGATACAACACCTCACCCGTAATGACCACGTCGCCTGCATCCCGTAGCCCCTGGAGCCGGCGCACGAAGATACGATCGCCGTCCCGGAGCTCGACGTCCCTCGCCGGCTCGCCCATCTCGGGCCCAGGCTGTGGGACCACCCCGTCGAACAGGTCCAAAGCCGACGGAAGGGAGCGGTCGAATACGATGGGGTGACTGACCGCCACCGTGTCCCCGAGCACGAGGCCACCTTCCCGGCGGACGAGTTGGGCCGTGAACGGATCCGCCCTCTCCGTAAACCCACCTGATGCGAGCAGAAGATCCTCGGCTGTCATCCCGACATGGAGTGGAAACAACCCCGGATTCTTGATCTCACCCTCGATCGAAACGAACGCGTCCGTCCTCAACTCGGACCGCCCGTAGATGACCACCCGGTCCATTTCGCGGAGCAGCACGTCCGGCACCGGCCGGCCACCCGCGTCCAAGGAAACCCTCTCGAGTACGGTGCTGCTATCGGACGGTACCAGACGAATCAGGTGCGCCACGTCATTGAACGCGTCGGGCAGCAGCCCCCCTGCCCGCGTAAGGACGTCACCGAGCGTCATGTTCGGAACCAGCTCGAACAGCCCAGGCTTCTCGACATACCCTGCAACGACCACTTGATTGTCTCGCCGGTCTCCGATGCTCAAGACCGTGACCCGGTCTCCGTCGAGAAGCGCGAAATCCTCGTCGTCCGGCATCGTCTCCAGATCGACATCGAGGAGCACCCGCTCCCGCCCCGGCGTCCGTTGTGCGGACGGCAGAATACGATCGATCTGGATTCGCCGCATATACGCCGCCGGCCGCGGTCCCCCGGCGAAGGCGATCAGGTCCCGCAGTTGCTCGCCCGGCCTGAGCTCGTAGATGGCGGGTCTACGCACCAACCCCTGGATCGTGACTTGGGGTCCGACAATGGGCACAAAAATCCGGTCGCCTTGCTCGAGCCGGATGTCGGCCGAGGCGTCGCCCCGAATGAGGTAGTCGTAGAGATCCAACTGGGCCACGAGCCGGCTGCCACGCCGGACCTCGATGGACCGCATCGATCCTTGCTCTCCCGGTCCACCCGCCCTGTAGAGCGCGTTGAACACGGTCGCCACGGAGCTGATCTGATACCCCCCGGGCAGCGAGACATCACCGACGATGTACACCAGGTTGCTTCTGAGGCTGCCGAGGGAAAGATAGAAAATCGTGGTCGCGTCCGGACCCCTGCGGACGCCCGAATACACGGCGCCGAGACTCGCATAGAGTCGATCGGTCAAGTCCCCGAGGGTCAGACCGTTGACGAAGATCGGCCCCGCATCGGGAATCACGATGAGACCCTCTCGTGTGACCTCCAGCCTTAACGCAAGTTCGACGTCACCCGTCAGGATCAACTGCAGCTGGTCTCCCGGGCCCAGCGTATAGTCCGGATCCACGGGCCCGGTCACCACCGGGTCGAATTCGGTGGTGGCACCGCCGAAGACGCTTCGTCCAAAGACCGTCAGGACGGAATCCGGTACGGAATCCAGCGCAAGGGCCAGGCTGTCCCTTGCAAAGTCGATCGTGTCGGGGAGCTCAAAACCGGTGCGTTCGTTGAGGAGGCCCATTTGGGCGAGGGCCTGAAGGAAGTCGGCGTTCTGCTCCAGGGGGTCGTCGGTCAAACCCTCGAGGCGATCGAAGTACGCGTCGGCGATGGACGGGTTGAGGCCCATGGAAGTCAGCCGCGCCCTCATTTCCGCGCGGGAGAGTCCCGATTGAGCAAGCTGGTTGAGGATTTGCTCTTCGGAGACCTGTTGGCCGGTGAGGCGGAGGATTTCTTGTTGGGCGGGGGTTTGGGCCTTCAGGGAGAACGGCGAAAAGCTCACCAACATCTGGAGAGCCAATAGAAGGAGGAACCTCTGGAAGCTTGGTTTCATGCGTTCAGCATCGAATAGGTTGCCTGGACTGAGCTCAAGTGGTGAGTAAAGAGAAGAATCTCGGGGCGAAGGCACCGTGCTGCAAGGTGGCTAGCCTCTATAGGCTGTAAACCCCTAGTCGGACCCCGCCATCTGCGCGATTGGCTTCTCTGCGTCGAGGGCGACCTCGACCTCCAGGTCGACGACCATGATCTCGGCTCTCAGGTACGCCATGACCTCCTCGATGCGCTCTTCCTCGATGGCATTGGCGATCGGTTCGGGCAACCGAGCCACACTCGTGTCGAGGAGATTCACCTTCTCGATACCTGTCGGAATCGCCTTCTCGTCCGGGGCGGCCAATTCCTCATGGAGCTTCTCTCCGGGACGGAGACCCGTGATGTAGATATCACGGCCCAGACGTGCGCTCTTGCCGCTGAGCCGAAGCAGGTTCTTGGCCAACTCCAGGATAGGGACAGGCTCGCCCATCTCCAGCATCGCGATCCCGCCCTTGATCTTGGGAAGAAGTGAGGCCTGGAGAATCAGCTGTACCGCCTCCGGGATGGTCATGAAGAAGCGAGTGATCTCCACGTGCGTGACCGTGAGAGGCTCACCCGCCTCAATTTGGCTCTTGAAAAGAGGGATCACACTTCCGCTGCTGCCCAAGACATTCCCGAAGCGCACGGCACCGAAGGCTGTCTTCGGATACGAGTCCTGCAGGTAGAGCGTCACCAGCTCGGCGATACGTTTGGTCGCGCCCATCACGTTCGCAGGACGGACGGCCTTGTCGGTGCTGACCAGGATAAAACGCTTCGCGCCGTGCTCGCCGGCGGCCTTCGCAACCAGCCACGTGCCGAGGACGTTGTTGTGCACTGCGGCTCGGGGGTGCCCCTCCATCATCGGGACATGTTTGTACGCGGCGGCGTGGAAGACACGCGAGGGTTTGTGGAGTGTGAAGACCTCGTCGAGGCGCGTACGATCCGTGACATCGATGAGGCAGGCCTCAACGTCCAGATCCGGATGATTCTTCCCGAGTTCCAGGTCGATGTAGTAGAGCGGCGTTTCGGCCTGATCGACGAGGATGAGCTTCGCCGGCGCGTGGAGCGCGACCTGGCGGGCGAGCTCGGAGCCGATCGATCCCGCCGCGCCGGTGATCAAGACCGTCTGACCTTCGACGTCCGCCGACAGTTCAGGGAGCTCGAGCTTGATCGGATTGCGGCCGAGAAGGTCTTCGAGACGGACCTCCCTCAATTGATTGAGACGTGCGTCACCGTCGATAACCTCGCGAATGCCCGGGAGCAGCTTGAAGCCGATGTCGAGGTTCTCACAAAGCTCGATGATGCGGCGAAGCTGCGCGGGCTCCGCGCTGGGGATGGCGATGAAAATCTGTTCGACTTCGCGCTCTTCGGCGATCTTGGCGAGATCATCCACGGAGCCGATCACCTCGATGCCATGGATTAGGGTGCCCCATTTCATCGAGTCGTCGTCTACGAAGCCTACCGGCGTGTAGCCCGTCGGGACGCGGGCCATCTCGCGGACGAGCATCTGGCCAGCCATGCCGGCACCTACCACGAGGACGCGCTTGATCTCCTCGGACCGTTGCTCGCGATGGGTCTGCCTTTCGAAGATGTAGCGGTAGGTGATCCAAACGGTCGCGGTCAGGTTACCCGTGAGCAACCACTCCAGCACGATGATGAAGCGGGGCACATGCGGCGCACCCGGTACCCACCAAGTGATGGCGAAGAAAAGAATGGAACCCGCCGTTATGGCCAGCGTCAGGCGAAAAAGATCACGGATTCCGACGTAACGCCAGCTTCCAATCCCTAACCGAGTGACGAGTGCGAAGCCAACGCGGATAACAACAAGGAGAAGCAACGACCACAGGAAACGGGCGGTGCCGTCGCGCAACAACGCGAACCGGAGAAGAAAGGCGATCGAGTAGGACGTGGCCGCGATCGAAGCGTAGATGATGCTCGTCGCGGTTCGCCGATGCTTGCGGAGGAATCCTAGCAGAGTGATCGCGATCTTCAATGGGGTCTCATGGGGTTAACTCGGATGGTTACTAAGGTCAGAACGCTTGCAATGTATGGGCTCCGCGCAGTGAAGGAAACGTGGCTAGAAAACAAATGTTTTGCTCGGGGCTCCCGTGGTAAGACCGCCCGCGCGTTGTAGCCTCTATGCCGCATGGATATTCGCAATGTATGGGCACACCCTGGCCAACGAAAACCGATGTCGATCCAGAGTCGTGTGCAGGCTGCCTCGCAACGGCGATGTTGGGAGGACGGAGCTTTCGGAGCCGCCGGCAAAAGTTATAGCGGAGACCATGGCGGTCAC
>JADFMD010000056.1 GCA_022564055.1 Gemmatimonadota bacterium | reverse complement strand
CCAACGTGAGCCCCCCCGTGCGCTGCTGGTTGGACTTGTCGTTCGTCGTGAGATCCGGGCTCAACACCTCCCAGCTTTGGCCACCGTTCGTCGTCACGTGGACGTGCTGGCTACCCACGTAGATGCGCTCGTGATCGTGCGGCGAAATGTGGATCGGAAAGGTCCACTGGAAGCGGTATCGGAGCTCACCGGCGGCCCATCCCTCGGCGTTGGCCGGCCACACGCTCACCCTGCGGGCCAGCCCCAACCGGTGATCGTACCGCGAGAGGGTCCCGTCGTAACACCCGGCCCATACGATGTTGGGTTCCACCGGGTCCGGCACCGAGAACCCGGTCTCGCAGCCCCCCACCGAGCGCCACTCCCCGATGGAAATCCCTCTGCCACTCGGCGAATCTCTGGGCCCCATCTGCAGCGAATTGCTGGGCCCCATCTGCGTCCTGCCATCTTGGCGGTTACCGTACACCCGATAGGGGATACGTGTGTCGGTATTCACATGGTACATCTGGGCGATCGGTAGCCGTGGCCGCCACCAACTCATCCCCCGATCGGTGGAGATGCTCAAACCCCCGTCGTGACCGACGATCATCCGGTCGGGAATGAGCGGATCAATCCACATGTCGTGGCTGTCGCCGCCGGGGTTTCCGACCGAGAAATCTTCGCCGCCGTTCAGGGATCGGCTGTAGCGCGTTGAGAGAAAATGGACCTCGTCGGGTTCGTCGGGAGCGGCGACGACACGGCTGTAGTAGAGGGGGCGTTGGGCGAGCGTGTGGTCGGCGTTGACCATGTTCCAGCTCGTTCCTCCGTCGTCCGATCGCCACAGGACTCCCTCGTGTTCATCGAGGGGCTCGTAATCACGATTCGAGTTAGTCTCGATGAGCGCGTAGATGCGGTCCGAGTCCGAGGCGGTCATGGCGAGCCCGATCTTTCCCATGGTACCAACCGGAAGCCCCCGCCCCTCCAAACGCTCCCAGCTGTCGCCCGCATCGCGGGACATGTAAATCCCACTTCCAGGGCCCCCACTCCAACGGCCCCACGTCCGTATGAACATCTGCCAGGTGGCCGCAAACAGAATCTGCGGGTTATTGGGGTCCATGACGACGTCGACGCCTCCGGTGTTCTCGTCCACGAAGAGGACCCGTTCCCAGGAGTCGCCCCCGTCGGTAGTGCGGAAGATGCCCCTCTCCTCCTGCGGGCCATACAGGTGGCCGAGCGCTGCTGCGTACACGATGTCGGGATCGGTGGGGTGGACGATCACCCGCCCGATTCGGCCGCTGGCCGAAAGGCCCTTGTGCTCCCAGCTGTCGCCACCATCCGTCGATCTGTAGACGCCGTTGCCGATCGAGACATTGCTGCGGATGAACGCCTCTCCCGTGCCGACCCAGATCACGTTGTGGGCGGAGGGTGCGACGGCGATCGCGCCGATCGACGCGGCATCCTGGTCATCGAACACCGGTTTCCAGTCGTGGCCCCCATCCGTGGAACGGAAAACCCCTCCGGATGCTGCGCCGAAGTAGTAGGTGTTGGGATCCCCGGGAACGCCCGTGACGGCGCTGACGCGGTTACCCACGGGCCCGATATGCCGATAGGGTAGGCCCGAGAGGACGTCGGAGGTCGTGACCTGGGATTGGGCGGGTGAGGCGGGCCAGGTGGAAAGAACCGCGAAAATACTGAGCACCCTGATCGTCCCCGTGAGCCGGGAACGGCAGAGAACGTTCGCGCGACCCCTCATGTTTTCCTCGTTCTGAAAGGCTCTGGACCGGAAGACACGACCGGTGCTGCGCCCCGCGCGTCGGGGACGACCCGTACGGAAAGATTCTAGCGGAGGGGCAGGACTTTCGACAACGGCCTTTTTGTTAGGTTTGTTGTCGCCTACCGAGATACGACGAGGGATTGCGGGCAAGCAAGGGACGAGGTGGCGGACCATAAAAACGTTTAGGCCAGGGTCGGAAGGATGAGGTCAGTCACGTCGGTTGCCCGGTCTGAGTATGCTCCGTTTTATGAAACCTACGTCCCCCGTGTCCCCGAAGGGGATATTGTTGAGTTTTTTTCGAGCATGGAGGAGAAAAAATGTCCCATCCGAAGGGTCGGGAACCTGGGTGTCGGACATCGTGACCAAGACTGAAACCCGGAATGAAATCCGAAGAAAGGATCGGGAGAAGGACGATGCCTGGGTTGGGGCGTACCTTCAGCGTGCGGCCTTTGGATTTCTCGCGACGGTTCGGGATGGCCAGCCCTTTTTGAACAGCAACCTCTTCGTGTACGATGCCGACCGGCACGCCATCTATCTCCATACGGCCCGTAGGGGACGCACCGAGACGAACCTTGGCGAGCCGGTCCAAGTCGCGTTCTCGACCGCCGAGATGGGGCGCCTCCTGCCCGCGGCCGAGGCTTTGGAATTCAGCGTCGAGTATTCCGGAGTGGTGGTTTTCGGCACCGGGCAGATTGTCGAGGACCCCGAAGAGGCCGAGGCTGGGCTCCAGATGATTCTGGACCGGTACGCTCCCCACCTGGAGCCGGGCCGGGATTACAGGCCGATCGTGCCAGAAGAGCTGAGGCGAACGGCCGTGTTTCGCATCGACATCGAGGCGTGGAGTGGAAAGGAGAAGTTCGTCGGCCCGGAGTTCGAGGGCGCCTTCGATTTGCCCCGGATCTCTATTCCATTCGAGCCGCCTCCGTCCGCCGCTTCCCGAGGGTCCTCCACCTGAATCGGGACTCCCACGGGTTCGCCTTTCCCTCGATTCGGTCGGAGATCACCGATCCGATAAGCGGCGCGAACTTGAACCCATGGCCACTGCCTCCGGTGGCGACCAGGAGTCCTTCATGGTCGGGGTCCCAGTCGATCCAGAAGTCTCCGTCCCAGGAGTCGCAATAGAGGCAAAGGCGTCGCCGGACGATCGGCGAGCCTGCGAGCCCGGGAAACGTTTCGGTAAGAAATTCTGAAAACCACTGGTCCACCTCGTCCGGAACGACCTTCTTTCCCCGGGGATCAACAGGGAAACCGCGTCCGTGGTTGGCAATTTTTACGGTTCCGTCCGACTGGGCCGGAAAGCCGTACCAGCCGGTGTTGGCGATATCCGCGGCCCATGGGGGGAACCGATCGGGCCGGTACGGCTCCGGATCGGCCGGCTTAAAATGGTAGACGGGCTGACCCACGCACCGGAGCGCCTCACCCATCCAAGGGAGTAGGGTGGGAGTCCAAGCACCGGCCGCTACGACCACGATGTCGGACCGATGCTCCACACCACGGTCGGTCACGACGCCGGCGACGCGAGATCCCTCCTCCAGCAGGGCCTCCATTCTCTCACCCTCGCGCAGAACGACGCCCTCTTTACGCGCCAGCGTGAGGAGCCACGCAACGACGTTGCCGCTCTCGGCCCATCCGGCGTTGGGATTGAAGTAACCGTCCGGGTACCGGCCCGATGTCCAAGCAGGGAATCGTCTTCGAAGGCGCCCGCCGTCCATCCGTTCGACATCCTGCCCAAGAGACGTCATGACCTCATGGCTATCGTGCTCGAACCCACCGGGCCGCATCTCTTCCCCCGCCAAAAGCAGGAAACCGGTTTCGTGATAGAACGTCCGGCCCGCCTTGGAATTCCAACGGCGCCACGCCGGAATACAGTCGTGCGCGAAACGGGCGTAAAACGTATCTGCGCCATAATCGGCACGGATGATTTTGCTCACATCGGTCGAGGAGGCCTCGGGGTGGGGTAGCGGGCCAGGATCCATCAGAGTGACCGAGTGGCCCCGAAGCCGAAGCTCGAGTGCGGCGCTGGTGCCGAAGACCCCTGCGCCTACGACGAGGATTTTGCTGGCGTTCATTTTTCAGTACCGAGGAAAAGTGCGACGAGGGACCTCGCCGGTCGGAACACCGTCGGCTCACGACGATCTAAACCTTCGCAAGGCTGGAGCGCCATGCAACTGCGAGGGAGGGTGTTCTCGTCACCGTCTCCGCCCCGGCTTGCACGTGCGGGCTCCTCGCCTGTTGGGCCTAGGCCGCCTACATTATCTGGCTGCGACCCCGATGCCCCTGTCACCGGACTCAAGTGAGCGAAATCGACAAAAAGGCACTTGGCGCTTTTGCCCGCTCGATCGAGGCGCTCTTCGCTGGAGAAGAGGCGTTAGAGACGACCGTCACCGCACCGTCGGACGGAGCAGGTGAGCGCCATCCCGAGGTCAGCGTCCAGCTCGGCCTCGAGGCCGAGCTGGACGCCCCCGCCGAGACGGTTTCTACGGATGCACCTGGCGATGGGTTCGAGGCGGAACTCGTCACCCCCGTCGAAACCGAGGGTGGAAAGAAGGACGCCCCCGAAGAGACGATCCAGGCGGAGCCCCCTCCCGTCGAACTCGATCCGGCTCTGGATGAAACGGCACAGGCGTTGAGTAAAGCGACGTCCCAATACGTCGAGGCACCGATACACGAGCGGGAAGCTGCGCAGGGTGAGCTGCGCTCAGCCGTCGAAGCGGCTCGTGCCGCCGGAGGCTTCGACGGGATCGCCTCGACGGTGAACCTCCTGATTCTCCAAGGCGCTGGGGATACGCACGTTCCAGGCCTGACCGATGAGTTTGTCGATGAGGATGTGTTGGCCTCGATGGTGGCCCAGCTAGGGCGCGTTCGGGATGAGGAGGAGCGCGAGGCGCTCATTGAAGCCTACGTGAGGCTGGGAGAGGGGGTGGCGGAGTTGATCGCCGGCGCTCTTACCGCCACCGAGGATCGCTTGGCGCGTAAGACGTATGTGGCCGCGCTCGGGGCCTTTGGTGCGACCGCGGCCCATGCGGTCGAGAAGATGCTAAAGGACCGCCGTTGGTTCGTGGTCCGTAATGGTGTTGCTGTGCTGGGCGTGGTGGGTGGACCGAGTGCGATCGAGCATTTGATGGGCAGCTTGGCGCACAACCGCGCCGAGGTTCGGAAAGAGACGGTCCGGTCGCTTGCCAAGATCGGCGGTGAGAATGCGGAAACCTTGGCCTCCAGCATGCTGGGGGATTCCGATGCAAAGGTGCGGATCGAATCCGCGCGTGCGGTGGCTGCGCTCAAAGCTGGGCAAGGGTACAAACAACTCATTGAGATTCTCAAGAGGGGAGATGAGGAGGAAGTGATCGAGCAGGTCCTTCGCACGCTCGGCGTGCTGGGCGACCCATCGGCCGTTCCTGAGATCGAGAAAAGGGTGAAGAGCACGATCTTTTCGCGTTCGCCCACCGAGGTGCGCCTCGCTGGTCTGGCCGCTCTGGTCGCCATAGGTACGCCCCACGGCGTAGGCCTGGTCAAGAAGGCGAGGACCGACAAGGATCCGACGATCAGCTCGGCCGCGGCGCGCCTTCTGGCCGGAAAGTGATAGCCCCCTCTCTCGGTTCGCCCCAGTCCTTGGGCACCGCGTTAAACGGTTCCCAGTAGGCGTCCGAGCGTACGGAGCAATTTCGTGCCCTCGCTGATCTCCTTGCCGATGGAGGCCAGCCGTCCCCCCTGCTCCGAGTGATCCAGGAGCGCCGTGATGGTCGTGTCGACCCGCCTCTCCTCAGGAAATGCCGCCTGCATCCGGAGCGTCTCGGTGAATGGGATCAAGCGATCATTGCGGCCGTGAATGAGTTGGACTCGGGGCTCCACACGGCTCAGGAAGGGGAGGGGGTCCAAGAGCGGAGCGGCGTCCATGGCGGCGCGCGTCAACAACGGTGTAATCCGCTCGGCTTCCGTCTCTGGTGGCTCCCGGTCCGACGGCGGGGCGAACAGATCGAAGATCTCCCGGCGGTCCTTCGATAGCTTTTTCCGAAGCTGCTCCTTGAGCGTGTCGTAGGACGGATCCCACGCCAGAATCCGCCTTTCCCCAGCTTCGACGGCGAGGTGCCACAGGGCGTCGGAGACGTCTTGGGCGTTTCGGTATTCGGGGATCGAAGTGAGGTGGTTCCCCCCCATGATCCATCGCCCGTAAGGGTCAGGCCGGAGACGATGCGTGGTATCACCCCATTCGAAGCGGCCGGTCATCTGAAACCGGACCATGCTCTCCATGTCACAATACCCTCCGAACCCGATGACCCCCGCCAGTTGGTCTGCGACGTCGTCGTGAGCGGCCGCGATCAAAGCCTGTGGCGCACCGAAGGAAAAGCCGATCAGCCCAAAGGGGCCGTCCGAGGTGGCCGGATGCGAACGGAGGCCATCGAGCGCAGCGCGAACCGTCGGGAGAGTTGGTTCAGGGTCCAGCCGTAGGTCGACCCACTCGGGAATCTGGGGCACGATCACCACGGCCCTGGACGATGCAAGGGCCCGAACGAAACGCAGCAGGGTCGGGTGGAACCGCCCGGGTCGGGTAACCCCATGTAGGACCACCCATCCTGGCAGGTTCCGGCCTCCCCCGCTCGGGAGTGTGACCGAGGCCGGAATTTCGCGGTCGCCTCTGGGAAGGACCGTTTCGTACTCCTCAACGGCCGGCCGGCCCGTAATCCAGCTGCCGAGGGCTCGGGCGGTTCTCAACACCGTCGTCATGGAGGAAGAAGCTATTGTTGCGGTGGCCGAGACCGCCAGGCGTTATCTTCCGCCTCGTCACCGACGGGTGGGCAAGGAAAAAATTTTGCAAGGGTAAGAATGAAGGAATACCGACCACCGTACCGGGAAGGGGCCCTGCTAGGGCTGGCGGTTTTCGGCCTTTACATTCTGACCTTGGCGCCTACCACGGCTTGGTGGGACGCAAGCGAATACATCACGACGGGGCATATACTGGGCATTCCTCACCCGCCGGGGAATCCTCTTTTTGTAAGTATTGCGCGGGTATGGAGCCTTCTGCTGGCTCCCCTGGGCCTGTCGGTAGCGGTGCGAATCAACCTCCTGGCCGCTGCCACCAGTTCGGTCGCTACGTTTTTCTTCTTTCTGGTCGGCCACCGTGTGCTCGCTAGCGTGATCAAGGAGCGGTGGATGCTCACGTTCGGTGCCGCATGCGGCGCAGTGATGGGGGCGACTGCCTACACCGTCTGGAACCAATCTACCGCGAACGAAAAGGTCTACACGGTGAGTATGGCCGTGATTGCTGCGGTCTCGTGGCTCGCGCTGAGATGGTACGACCGGCGGGGAGAACCAGAGGGTGTCCGGGCCCTCCTGCTCGCCCTCTACCTCATGGTCTTGGGCGCGAGCAATCATCTCATGTCCGTACTTCCCGCCCCGGCCCTGGGCTTGTTCGTTTTGCTGGCTGGCCCCGCGGTGTTGCTGACGCGGCGCTTTTGGGTGCGAGCGATTCCCCTTGTGGTGATTGGAATCTCGTTCAGTTTTTTCCTTCCGATCCGCGCCGCTCAGAACCCGATCATCAATGAGGGGGATCCAGTCTGCGAATCGGCCGCCAGCGCGGCGGTTGCGGTCTTCAGCAACGGTAAGGCTGGGTGCCCGCCTCTGGCCGCGTCGCTCTCTCGCGCCCAGTACGCCAAGCCACCCATCACCGAACGGCAGGCGCCGCTCGGGCACCAGTTTCTCAACTATTTTCAGTATTTCGATTGGCAGTGGGCCCGCGGGGCCGATTTGAGCGAAGTCCCCTTGGGAGCCCGGATGCCGGCCACCATGCTTTTCGTGGCAATGGGTTTCATGGGCCTGCTCGTGTTGTGGCGCGCCGACCGGATGATTTTCACGTACATGGCTGTGCTGGCGGTCACACTCACGGTGGGCCTGGTCGTCTATCTCAACTTCGAGTACGGATTTTCATTAGCGCCGGAGATTGTGGACCGTAATGCCCACGAGGTTCGTGAGAGGGACTATTTTTTTATGGCGAGCTTCATTTTCTGGGGAAATCTTGCCGGAATCGGTCTGGCCGGCTTCTGGTCGGCCCTCTCCGAACACTGGGGCGGGGGTGCCGCCTATCGTCGGACGATGCCGGTCCTATTGATCGCGTTCATTCCGATGGCCTACAACTGGGAATGGGCGAGCCGGGCGGGTGACTACGCCACGATCGATTGGGCGTACGACCTGCTCATGAGCGTCGAGCCGTATGGGGTCCTCTTCACCAATGGGGACAATGACACTTTCCCGCTCTGGTATGCTCAAGAGATTGAAGGGGTGCGTAAGGATGTGACCGTGGTCGTCCTCCAATACCTCTACACGGACTGGTACCCTCTGCAAATCCGCGATCAGACCGAACCCGAGCGGCAGAGACCGTTCGACGGCCAATTCGCTGCGGGAATCTATTCGACCGACTCTTCGCCACCGGACCAATCGGTCTCTCTGGCCACCGATGAGGTCATGGCGGCCGTAAGAGGGGGGGCGCTCCCGGCCGATCTCAGCTTGTCGCTCGATGGCGTGGTGATCACCTACCCGTCGGGTCTCTATCTGGATCGTGCGGTCCGGATCGCCCTCAGCATGATCCACGACTCGGCGGGACGGAGGCCGATCTACTTCGCCAGTTCCGCAGGGCTCCTTCAGTCGCTCGGCCTGGGACCCTGGGGAGTCCGGCACGGCCTCGCGACCAAGCTCGTGATGCGGAATCTCGAGGAAGACGCACCCGATGGCTGGGTCGAGGGGAGCGCCCGGATGGGCGGAGAGTGGTTCGACGTGGAACGGAATCTGACGTTGGTTTACGACGTGTATCGGTACCGGGGACTCAAGGACCGCGAGCTCTGGTCCGATCGCAGCACGCTCACCATCCCGATGCAGTTTCAGCTCTTGTTTACCCAGTTGGCGGATGTCGCCGCTATCGAATCCCGGCCCATTGAGGAGATCGCCGCATTAGCCGAGGCGGCAGCCTCGATGCGGGTCACGGCGCTCGGGGGTAGCCGGTATCTCGAGCGGCGGTGACGCCCTAGATCCCCTGCTCTGAGCCCCCTCGGGTTTTCCCTTTCGGGGGAACTCCGGTCTGTCGAGGGGGTGAAACTCGGTCGAGAAACCGAGCCTGCCATTCCGGAGAACCACGACATTGGCTGAGCGTGAAACACCCGAGCTGGAGTCCCCCGAGCTCAGCAGGTATGCGAGGCATCTTTCACTGCCCGAGATCGGCAAGGAGGGGCAGTTGCGCCTCAAGGCTTCGCGGGTGGTCGTCGTGGGCGCGGGAGGGCTAGGCTCGCCCCTCGCGCTCTATCTCGTGGCGGCTGGAATTGGCACCTTGGGCCTCGTCGACTTCGATGAGGTCGACGCCACCAACCTGCAACGCCAGATCCTTCATGGCACCCGCGACATAGGGCGGCAAAAACTGGATTCGGCCAGGGAACGTCTCGCCGACGTGAACCCGAACGTGTCCGTGGTAACGCACGACGTCCGGTTGGACTCTGGCAATGCCCTGGAGATCTTGGGCGCCTACGACATCGTGGCCGACGGCACCGACAACTTTCCCACGCGTTACCTAGTCAACGACGCCTGTGTGCTCCTGGGAAAGCCGAATGTCTACGGAGCGGTCTTCCGTTGGGAAGGACAGGCCTCGGTGTTCGCGAGCGACGGGGGGCCGTGTTACCGGTGTCTCTTTCAAGAGCCGCCCGCCGCGGGCCTGGTCCAGAACTGTGCGGAAGCCGGCGTGCTCGGGGTCTTGCCGGGGATTATCGGCTCGATTCAGGCCCTCGAGGTGATCAAGCTCATACTTGGACAAGGACGCACGCTCAGCGGACGGCTGCTGATCTTCGACGCGCTGGAAATGAGTTGGAGAGAGATGGCCGTCAGCAGGAACATCAACTGCCCGGTCTGTGGCGAGGAGCCGACCCAGACCGAGCTCATCGACTATGAAGATTTTTGCGGGATGAAGGCGTCCATTGAAGGAAAGGAGGAGGAAATGGTGACCCCCTTCGGTGAGGTCGGGGCCGTCGAGCTCAACGAGCGCTTGGCCTCAGCGGAGCCTCCGTTTCTGTTGGATGTCCGGCAACCACACGAGTGGGACATCGTAAACCTGGAGACGGACGGAGCGGTGATGATTCCGCTCGCCGAACTTCGGGACCGTCTCGAGGAGATTCCCACGGACCGGGAGATCGTCGTGTACTGCCGAACTGGAGCCCGCAGCGCGAGCGCGGCTCAGATGTTGGCGGACGAGGGCTTTTCCAGCGTGTTCAACTTCGTGGGAGGGATCCGCGCGTGGGTGGACGAAATCGACCCGAGTCTGCCCAAGTACTGACCGATACGACGGTGCCTTGGATCAGCCCTCAGTAGCTGGCCAGGTCGAGCATTGCCGCAAGAACATCGGAAGATTGTGGAAGGATCTCGTCTTCCAGCTGCGGCGCATACGCGACCCACGTGTCCAGCGAGGCTACTCGCCGCACGGGCCCGTCCAGCCAGGGGAAGAGCTCGTCCGCGATGAGGGCGGCGATTTCAGATCCGAGCCCCCAAGATAGCGAGTCCTCGTGTGTGATGAGGACCTTGTTCGTCTTCTTCACCGAATGCGCAACGGTGTCCATGTCGAGTGGTGAAAGCGTCCTCAGGTCGATGACGTCGCACTCGATTCCATGTTCTTCCGACGCGATCTTCGCGGCGTCCATGGAGCGTTTGACCAGCGCGCCACAGGTCACGATGGTGAGGTCGGATCCTTCCCTGATCAGGTTTGCTTTACCGAGGGGGATCATGAAGTCCTTCCCTGGATAGCGACTTTTATTGTGGACCTGCCGATATAGGTGTTTGTGCTCGAGGAAGATGACCGGGTCGTCACAGCGGATGGCGGTTCTCAGGAGTCCGTTCGCCTCCAAGGCGCTCGAGGGAAGTACGACTCGAAGGCCCGGTGTATGGGTAAACAGTGTCTCCCCGGTCTGAGAGTGATACGGTCCTCCCCCGCGTAGGTAGCCACCGTATGGGACCCTGATCACAACCGGCGCGGAAAATTGCCCATGGGAGCGATAGCGGATGGTGGCCAGTTCGTTTCGAATCTGCTGGAATGCCGGCCAGATGTAGTCGAAGAACTGGATCTCGATAATCGGCCGGAGGCCTCGCTGAGCCATGCCGATGGCCCGCCCGACGATGTTGGCTTCGGCTAGAGGCGCGTTGAAGACTCGGGTTCCACCGAATCGCCGCTGCAACCCGTGGGTGACCTTGAACACCCCACCCTTACCCTTCACCTCGTCGAGCGCCCCTTCCCGAGACGCGTCGGCGATGTCCTGCCCGAAGAGGACTATGCGGGGATCCCGCTCCATTTCATCCTGAAGACACGCGTTGAGCAGATCGACCATCGTGAGGGCGCGTCCGTCCCCGAAATCCGGGGAGTCCTCGGTGTCGAAGGATTCTGAAGTCGGATCGACCTCTTCGGAGTAGAGGTGGAGCAGGGCCGTCTCAGGCTCCGGTTGCGGGCGGGAGCTCGCCTCGACGGCGGCCGCCGCCACGTCGGTCTTGACCTCTTCTTCCAGGCGGTCGAGCTCTTCTGCGGTCGCCACGCCGCGCTCCATCAAGAGATTCCGGGTCCGGAGGAGCGGGTCCTTGGTGGCCGCTTCTTCCAGCTCGGCGGCGGGCCGGTAGATGCGCTCATCATCGGACAACGAATGCGAATAGGGACGGATCGTGTGACAGTGCACGAGGGCAGGGCCCCTTCTCAACCGGCAGTGACGGACCGCTTTGCCGGTCGCTCGATGACTGTCCAGCACGTCCGTGCCGTCGCACTCGATGATGAAGAGATCGGGGAAGCCGGATACGAGCTTGGAGATGCTTCCTCCCGCGGTGTTCACCTCGACCGGAACCGAGATCGCGTATTCGTTGTCCTCAATGAGAAAAACTACGGGGAGCTTCAGGTTACACGCCGTGTTGAGGGCCTCCCAAAACTCGCCCCCCGACGTCGCTCCCTCCCCGGAACACACGAGGACCACCTCGTCCTCCTCGAAATCCTCGATCCTTCCCTGTAGCTCGGGAATGAGCGGGATTCGGTACCCCGCCTCCGCGGCGCCGACCGCCTGGAGGAATTGGGTACCGGTAGGGGAGGACATCGTCACGATGTGAATCCCCGGATCGGAGAAGTGGGAGGGCATCTGGCGGCCCGCACTGTTCGGATCGTCGCTGGCACCGATCGCGCCGAGAAGGTGGTCCAACGGAGTCTGCCCCAACGCCAGCACCAACGCGCGATCGCGGTAGTACGGGTGGAACCAGTCGTACCCTGGCCTCAGGTGATCGGCCATCGCCACTTGCACCGCTTCGTGTCCCGCACACGAAATCTGGAAAAAAGTCTTGTTCTGACGATTTAGGCTGATTTCCCGGTCGTCCACCCGCCGGGAGGTGACCATCGTGCGGTACGCCTCGAGGAGCCACTCGGAGGAAGGACCCTCCGAGTCCCGAGTTTCGGTGATCTCTCGCTCCTTGGTTGCCATCTATTCCCGGCGAAGTTGGGGTCCGAGGGTGTGATCCATAAGATAGTAAAACCTTCGGTCCGACAGGAGCGCTATCCTCCGTCCAGAGGAGCACTACCCTCCGTCCAGTTGCTCCGCCAACGCGACAGCGTCGAAGACTGGAGCCTTGCAGGCATAACGCTCGCAAACATAGGCGGTTGGCTCCGTTCCACGATCGCGTCCCTCGAGTACGGGCAGCCTGTAAGGGAGGGCCTCACCCGGAGCGGTGCCCGCGATGGTTCGGTTCGGGAGGTAGGGACTCAATGCCGCCTGGAGCAGCTCGAGCGTGCGGGAATCGTCGCGCGCGCCCACGATCGCGATTTCCACCGGGTCAGCCACGGTCCGGTCGAGCGCTCCGAGCAAGCGGCCAAACGCTGAGGGAAAGCGCGCCATGAGTCCGGCCTCTCTGTCGAGGACTCGATTGGCGATGTCCCGGTGTCGCTCCTCTCCGAACAGATGAGCGCTCCGAATCAAGAGCTCCACGGCCAGGGAGTTTCCCGACGGGGTCGCGTTGTCCATGAGGTCCCGCGCCCGTACGGTCAGCACTTCACCATCTTTGGGGCCGTCATGGAAGATGCCGTCGTTGTCGTCCCAAAAGAGGTCCACCACGCGCTCCGTAATCCACGCGGCCTCCTTCAACCAGCGAGGCTCGAGCGTCGCCTCATACACGCTGAGGATCGCGTTTCCCACTCCGCCGTAGTCCTCCAGAAACGCATCGATCCGTGCGGTACCGTCCTTATAGGATCGCCTGAGCCGGTCACCCTCCCGCATGCTTCCGAGCAGGAAATCGAGCCCGCTCACCGCTGCTTCCAGAAAGCGCGGCTGATTCAACGCACCCCCCGCCTCGGCCAGCGCTCGGATTGCCATCCCGTTCCAGCTTGCGAGGATCTTCTCGTCGCGAAAAGGTGGCTCTCGGAGTTTTCGGGCCTCCAAAAGGATTTGCCTCGCGTCCTGGAGCAGCTCTCGCAGAGCCTCGAGTTTCATACCCTCGCGCTTGGCCACGGCGCCGAGGTCGTGGGGCAGGTGGAGAATGTTGCTTTTCTCGAAGTTGCCCGCCTCACTGACGTCATAACAGCGCATGAAAAGATCGGCCGTCTCCTTGTCCAGCAGTGCGCGTACCTCGGCGGGAGTCCAGATATAGAACGTTCCTTCTTCCCCCTCGGAATCGGCATCCAACGCGGAGTAGAATCCCCCCTCCGGTGCACGCATGTCCGTGAGAAGATGTTCCAGCGTGCCTTCGGCGACCCACCGGAGCTCGGGGTCGCCGGTCACCTGATAGGCGTTCACATACAGACGTCCGAGCAGGGCGTTGTCATACAGCATTTTCTCGAAGTGTGGAACCAGCCAACGGGCGTCTACCGAGTATCGATGGAAGCCACCCCCCAGGTGATCGTGGATCCCGCCGCGCGCCATCGCACTCAGCGTGCGTGTCACCATTTCCAACGCCTCGGGGTCGCCGGTGCGCGCATGCACCCGGAGAGCGAACTCCAGCGTCACCGGCTGTGGAAACTTGGGTGCTCCACCGAAGCCGCCGTAGGTCTGGTCGAAACGCGACGCGAGGAAACGGAACGAGTGATCGAGCAGCGCAGGGCCGGTGAGCGCTTCCCCTTCCTGCGTTACCGGCCCTTCCGTCCGCTCGGCCGAGCTCTTTTCCATCAGCTCCTTCAACTCCGCGGCGTTTCGGACGATCTCCTCCCTCCGCTCGTCGTAGGCGCTCCGGATCGACTCCAGGATCTGCCGAAAGGAGGGCATATTGGGCCGGGGTTCCGGCGGAAAGTATGTCCCTCCGAAGAAGGGCTCTCCGTCCGAGGTGAGGAACGCCGTGAGCGGCCATCCACCCTGTCCGGTCATGGCCTGAACCGCCTTCATGTAGACGGAGTCGATGTCGGGACGCTCCTCACGGTCCACCTTGATGTTGACGAAGGACTCGTTCATCAGCTCGGCGGTGGTCGGGTCCTCGAACGACTCCCGCTCCATCACGTGGCACCAATGGCAGGCGGAGTAGCCGATCGAGAGCAGCACCGGCACGTCCCTGCGCCGGGCCTCGTCGAACGCTTCGGCGCTCCAGGGGCGCCAGTCGACGGGATTTTCGGCGTGTTGGAGCAGGTACGGACTGGACTCTTCGGCCAAGCGATTCGACACTCAAATTCTCCCTTGCGATCGAGTTCAGGTATCATAGCCCCGGCGGTGGGGGGGGACCATCGAGGAGGTCCTTGGGCGAAAATACGGATCAAATATCATTGAATTGCCTAGGGACGAGGGCTAAATTCATACCACATATATGTTTCCGGTCATTTATCCGGGTACCAGACGTGAGAAACGGTATGGGATCGTTTTACTTAGGGCTGGCGAGGGTCGCCATCCGGCGGCCGTGGCTCATTCCCGCCATGTTGGGGGCGGCGTGGGCCTTCAGGTCGAACAAGTGGTACCGGTCACCGCCCTTTTTGCCCCTGCCGTCGAAGGCCTTCATGAGATGGCGAATGGAGACCGCTTACGGGCGAAACGGCACGGCCATACCTTCGCGGGATCTCGAGCGGTACCTCCGTTGGGGGTCCGACATGCGTAGCCGCATGAAGGAAAGCGCAAAGTGGTAACCAGGCTCATACTCCTGATCATCCTCGGCTTCGTGGCCGCTTTGTATTTTCCCGACAGTCGAGAAATGATGATCGAAGAAGTCATGCCCGTGATTCAACCCATGCTCGTTTGGAACGCCGAGCGGGAGATGGATACGTTGGCTCGATCCGTGCGGAGGGAGGCTCGCGAGACGTACCAGATTCCGGCCACGCGTAGCTGGAATGCCTGGCTGGTCGCCAATTTCACCGGCGATGCCGCGACCGATCCGTGGGGCAAGACCTATTCCTATCAGGCGTGGGCCGATTCCTTCGCAATTCGATCGGATGGTCCGGATGGTGAGAGAGGAGGCACGGACGACATCCTCTATTCTTGGCAACGGCCTTTTTAGTATTCCAACCCTCGATTGAGCCGGGAGTCGGCGCCCGCAAGATGATTGAGTGGATTGGCTCGAATATTCAGCTATACGGCCCGTGGCTCGTGGGTGGAATGGCAATGTTTGAAACAGCCCTGATCATAGGGCTGGTCCTCCCCACGGAGCCCACGCTCATCGTGGCGACCGCTTTCGCCCTCCAAGGGCACTTCAGCTTCGCAGCGGTTGCAGGGGCGGCCGTCCTCGGAGCGGTGTTGGGCGACTCGGTCGGGTTCCTGGTTGGGCGGTGGGGAAGTCGCCGCGTATTCCATGGGAGCGGCCGGATCGCGCGCTTGGCCCGCAGGCACCAGGACCGGACCCTCGAACTCTTCGAAAGACACCCCGGATACTCGGTGAGTTTGGCTCGAATGGTCCCGTTCATGCGCACCCTCATGCCGCTCGTCGCCGGGTCTACGTCGGTGGCGTACCGGCGCTTTCTCGCCTTCGATCTCCTCGGGATCGCAGGGTGGGCCTTTTTCGGACTGGGAATCGCGTACGCGGCTGCCCGCGGCTGGGAGATCGGAGTCGGGTCGATGGGAATAGGGTGGGCGACGATCGTAGCCGTAGGGCTCGTCGCGCTGGTTCTGTTCGTCAAAGGGCTCTTGTTCAAGGCTCCCCCGGAGCGAGACACCGTATCCGTGGGCTTGACCGGGAACATCGCCTCCGGCAAATCGACCGTAACCGCTCTTTGGAAGGAGGTTGGTGTCCCGGTGGCCAGTGCCGATGAGCTGGCACGCGTGGTGGTCCAGCCGGGCTCTCACGGTCTCTCCGCGGTCATAGAGGCCTTTGGAGAAGAAATTCTGGAAGACGATGGTTCGTTGAATCGAGGTGCTCTTTCGTCTCTCGTTTTCCAGGACAAGGAGGCCCGGCACCGTTTGGAGGCGATCGTTCACCCTCGCATCCGGGTCCTCCGGGACCGGTGGATGCGCGAGCGGATAGCCGGCCAGGAGGCGATCTGCGTATCGGAGATTCCGCTACTCTTCGAGGTGGGGCTCGAAGGCGACTTCGACGCCACCGTCTTCGTCGATGCGTCCGAGAGCGTTCGGTTGGACCGCCTACGCGAGACGCGGGGACTCAGCGCAGAGAGGGCCCGGGCGATCATGGGTGCGCAGATGGATCCGGAACTCAAGCGAGCACGCGCCACGTACGTACTGGTCAATGATGGGGACCTTGAAGCGCTGGAGGACCGAGCCCAGGTGATGCTCGCCGACCTACGGAGGAATGCAGTGGCAGGATCGAAGCCGAAGGAGGGTCGTCTGCGGATCGACATGCATATGCATACGCGGGCGTCCTTCGACTGTCTTTCAGACCCCCGGCGCGTGATTGCTGCCGCCGCGGCGCGAGGGGTTCAGCGCATCGCGATCACGGATCACAACCGCGTCGCCACCGCCTTGGAGATGGCGGATGCATTCCCGGATTCGGTGATTCCTGGTGAGGAGGTCAGGACCAAAGAGGGGATCGACGTCATTGGGCTATACCTCGAGGAGGAAATCCCGAAGGGAACGCCCGCCAGGGAAGTATGCCGCCGGGTGAAGGATCAAGGAGGACTCGTTTACTTGCCGCACCCCTACGCGCGGGGAAAAGGGGGTGGTGGCCGTTACGCGGAGGAGCTCGCTCCGCTGGTGGACATCATTGAGGTCTTCAACGCGAGACTACATCCGGGCCACCTCAATGAGCCCGGAGAGGAGCTCGCCGCTCGCTGGTCAAAGCCGAGGGGGGCGGGCTCCGACGCCCATATGGTGGGTGAAGTAGCGGGCGCATGGGTGGAGCTGGACTACCACCCCAACGAACCCGCGGCCCTCCTCGCGGCGCTTGAACATGCGCAGGTCCGTGGGGTCACAACGCCACGGGTGGTCCACCTCGCATCGACCTGGGCCAAGGTCAGGAAACGTCTGCCGCGTGCACCGCATTAGAGAAGACTGTGGAGGAAGGCTGTGGAAGAAAGGAATGCATGACCTATCAATCCGCTGAGGTCAGATTCGAGGCGATCGACTCTGTTCTGAAGGCTTTGCGGGGTAAGGAGACGGCGGTGTTGACCACCCATATCAACGCCGACGGCGATGGGTGTGGGTCTGAGATCGCATTGGCGGCCTGGCTTCGGGAACAGGGGACGGACGCGTACATCGTGAATCCGACACCGATTCCGCAGTCCTTCCGTTTCCTTATACCCGACCAATCGTGGGTCGTGGACTCGACGTCCCCGGAGGCGCAAGAACTCTGTGACGGTGCGGACGTTGCTGTGGTGCTCGACACGGGAGAGGTACCTCGCATCGGAAGGGTGAGGCCGCTGATCGATGGTCTTCCGACCGTGGTGATCGATCATCATCCACCAGGGGATCGGGCCATCGAGGGGTTGTCCTTCCGCGACGCCAATGCCTGCGCGACCGGTGAGCTCGTATTCGACCTCATCCATCGGGCCGGGGGGCCTTGGTCTTCGATCGGCGACCTTGCAATGTACGTGGCCATCATGACGGACACGGGCTCGTTTCGCTTCAGCAATACCCACCCGACCAGCTTCCGGATCGCTGCCGAATTGGTTGGCCGCGGGGTCAGTCCCGATGAAACCTACCGCCGGATCTACGGCGCCGTCCCGCGCCGCCGGTTTCATCTGCTCGAGAGCGCGTTGGCTTTTTTGGAGGTCGACGAGGAAGCGGGGGTCGCGTGGATGACCGTGCCGGCGGACCAGTTCGACGCCCTCGGCGCGATCCCCGACGACCTGGAGGGGATGGTCGACTACCCCCGCTCCGTCGAGGGCGTGGAGGTTGGGCTCCTCTTTCGCCAGATCCCCCGGAAGGGGATCAAGGTTTCCTTCCGCTCCAACGGCGCGGTGAACGTGAACGTGCTGGCGCGCCGGTTCGGCGGTGGAGGACACGTGAGGGCGGCGGGGGCGCTCATCGAGGGCAAAATGGATCAGGTTCGAAAGGACGTGACCCACGCAACGCGAGAGGCTGTGGAGCTATCGCGGTCGGCGCAGTAGAATATCTCTGCTATCTTCGCCTGATTGGAGACGGCAGAAAAGTGGAGGGATGCTCGTGAAGGACGAAGGGGACCCGGGAGTACCGGAGGCCATTCCCAGAACGCTTCAGATGATTGCGCGCCGCCTGGGCGAGAGTGAGATCGATCGGCTCTGGGTGTTCCCGCCCTTGATTCTCGGACGTAAAGAGCGGGGCCTGGTGGCTGCGAGTTGCTTTGCCGAGGATGGGTCGCGCCGGTTGTACACGGCGCCCTACTCCGCCGAACGCACGGGAGCCGGCCTTTCGGTTGTGAACGGTATCACCGAGGAAGGCCGGGCCCCGCCGGACCGTTTGCCGCGGGTGATGCAGGGCGTCGCGCGTAGAAGCGAGATGGACCTCGGGGAGCCCCGGGTGGTCGAGATCGCCGGGGACCCGACGAAGCTCAAGGCGTTGTTGGACGAATTCGACGCCGAGCTGCTGGAGCCGGTAGAGACGTGAAGGCGCGCCCGGACTCGGCTCCCTTCGTCGGGCCCTTC
>JADFMD010000167.1 GCA_022564055.1 Gemmatimonadota bacterium | reverse complement strand
TGGATCAGGTTCTGGAAGAACTCCGACGCATCATCGTCGCCGATTTCCCACTGATCACCGAGGTCAACGAGCACTTGCTCCGCATGAAGGGCAAGATGCTTCGGCCTACCCTGTTGTTGCTGTCGGCCCAGACGTCGGGGGAGGTGCGTCTGGAAGACGTGACGCTGGCGGCGGTCGTCGAACTCATTCACCTCGCCACTCTGGTTCACGATGACTCGGTTGATCACTCGGTGCTGCGCCGGGGGCAGCCCACGGTCAACGCCATGTTCAGTCACCAAGTGGCGGTGATCATGGGAGATTATCTGTACTCCCGCGCCATGATCGAATTGGTCGAGTTGGGCGACCGCGTTCCGTTGCGGGTGATGAGTCGTGTGACCAACGAAATGACGGTTGGCGAGATGCGAGAACTTCAGGCGCACGATACGCTGGACTTTTCGGAAGAGGACTACGAGGCGCTGATACAGCACAAGACCGCGTCGTTGATGTCCGGTGCGTGCGAAATCGGTGCGCGACGAGCTGTTCCTGAAGTCCGTGAGCGGCTGCGCCTGTTCGGCGAACTGCTGGGACGCGCGTTTCAGATCACGGACGACGTTCTCGACTATACCGAAACGGAGAGTGTTACCGGCAAACCGAGCGGTCTGGATCTCCGCGAACACAAGATCACCTTGCCGCTGATCGCCGCCCGCCCGCGCATGTCGCGCAGCGAATTGGCGCTCGTCCTCCGCCTCATGAGCGACCCGGAGCCGCCTGACGATCTCGTGTCGGAAGTCATTAACATCGTGTGCCAGGTTGGCGGCGTGGACGTTGCCCGGGAGCGGGCCCAGCAGCTCGCGTTGCTCGCCGAGAGCGAGTTGGAAGGTGTTCCCGAGAGCTTGGCGCGTGAAGCACTGCGTGGCGGGCTCGCCCACGCTATAGACCGGCGGAGTTGACGCATGTCGATCGGACCTCGTCGCCCAGCTTTTTACGTCACGGTCCTCGGGATCGGATTCGTCCTTGGCGGGTTCCTTTCGGCGCTGATGGACCGGTTTCTTCCCCAGGGACCGGCCAAGGAGTTCTTCACCTGGACCGTGAGTCCCTCTATAGGCCCGTTTCATGTTAACTTATTGGTGGTGAACATGACCCTGGGGCCTATCGGCTTCCAGGTGTCGCTGCTCGCCCTGGTGGGCGTGGTATTGGCCTACTTGGTAGCACGGTCGCTTTTCTAGGGGGCGAAGATGCCATTCAACGTTGGTCCATGGGAGTTGCTGCTCATTCTCCTTGGCTTGCTGCTCGTCTTTGGCGCCAAGAGGCTGCCGGAGATGGGTGCGGCAATGGGGAAGGGTATTCGGGAGTTCAAGAAGAACATCTCGGAAATGAAAGCCGAACTCGATCGTCCCGCCGACAGCGACAGCGACACGCCGCAGCGGCAAATCGATCAGCCGGTGAGCAGTTCCTCCGGAGATCCGAAGAAGCTGAGCGAGTGAGGTAGCCCTACCGCCCGTCAAAACCCCAGCGGATTGAACCGTCCGCTCGCGTTCGCCTGGAGTTCTCTCTGGGCCCGCTCCAGTTCCCGCCGGCGGTCTATCACATCGGCACCGCTGCGCAGCGACAACATGAAACGCCGCCATCTATCCTGTCGGGCGTTTTGTAGCACCTGAAATCGCAGAATCTGCGTTTCCGACGCAAATGTGGTGCTGTCGGCGAGGTGTTTGGCGATGGGCTCCACGAAGTAGATGCCGTCTCCTGCCTCGACCGGGGCGCTCGCCTGGCCCACCCCCAGCCCAAAGCTCGTTCCCACAACCTCAGGAAGGAACGCCAGCCGCGGATCGGGGCTCACCCGGCTCATCGGACCCAGCGTCGTAAAGTTCAAGAGATGCTCCAGCGCCACTTCTGCCAGGGCCTGCCCAGCCCGTAGCTTGGTTGCTATCTCCGTAGCGAGCGCTCGTGCCCGCTCCCACTTCACCGCAGAGAGGGCCGCCCGCCTGACTTCCTGTTCGACCTCCTCGAACGGCGGCGTGCCTTCCGGGCGGACGCTGTCCAGGCGAAATAAGTAGAACGCCGACGGGGTCTCGATTACCTGCGAAATCTCGCCGGGAATCGCCTCGAACGCCCAGAGTGCCGCGTCCGGAACCGGTTGCAGGTCGATGAACATCCTACCGCCTTCGAACACTGTAGGAGCCGTCAGTACGGTCGTGCCCAACAAGTCCGCAACGTCGTCCAGCGCAGCCGGGTCGGCCTGTTCCGCGGCATACATGTCCATCGTGTCGGCGCGGCTATCCACCTGGTCGAGATGGTCGCCGGCCAACTCGATGGCAATCAATATGTGACTCGCGTGAATGCTGTCCGCCGTCACCCGCTCCGGTTTTATGATGTGGTAACCGAACGGTGTCTGTACCGGCTCGGAGACCTCACCGCTGGCAAGAGCGAGTACCGCCTCCTCGAATTCCACAATGAACTGTCCCCGCGGAACGACTCCCAAATCGCCTCCGTTGATCCGGCTAATCGAGTCGGCCGACTCACGCTCGGCAACGTCGGCAAAATCGGTGCCGTCGAGAATCTCCTCTCTCAGTTGCTGCGCCCGGGCCAGCGCGGCTGTGGTGTCGGCACTATTGGTCATGCGCGATGTCGTCATGTAGCTCGTGTACGCCGCTGCTGGCCGCTGGAACTCGTCGGGATGCTCGCGAAAATGGGCGCGCACGTCATCGTCTGTGAGCGTAATCTCGGAATCGGCCACCATTGCTTCGGGAACCAACTCCAACAACCGTATCGTCACAGAGTCGTGCTCGTCCTGATACATCTGCCACAACTTCGCATCGGTCACGTAAACGTCCGTGATCAACTGCTCGCGCAGCTTGGTGAGGGGAATCTCCTCCCTATACCGAGCTTCTAGGGCGAACATGAACGATGGATCGACGTTTGAGGCGAGGAAGCGGCGGTACTTGTCGAGATCGAACACTCCGTCGGTCTGGAAGTCCGGCGCCTGTATTATTTCCGGCGGGGGAGAGAACCGTGCCGCGGCACGGATCTCGTCGTCTGATACGCGAATGCCCCGCCGGTTGTATTCCTGTTGTAGGAGGACCTGCTGGACGAGTTCCTCGAACACGGCGTCCTCGAAAGCCCGCTGTTCCTCGAGAGTGTAGCCGTAACCACCGCCCTCGAATCGCCGCCGTTCCTGGGCGGCACGCAACGCGTTGTAGTAGGTCTGGAGGTCGATCTTCGTACCGTTGACCCGGGCAGCCGCATCGCCTATCGACGCCCCTCCTTGACCGGTGACGTCCATTCCCACATCGAAAACCATCCAACCGACGAAGGCCAGCGCCACCAAGAGCATGATCCATTTTGCGTTCGCGCGCATCGACCGCATTACCATTTACCGCACCTCAAAGTCTTGGTTTGAGAGGGCCTAAGTCTAAGCGTGACAACATGAAAACTCAACCCAGCCGGTTGACAGCGATCCCCGCTGCTGGGTAAGTTGGGCTTTCCTACGCCACTCCTAAGGACGCCGCTCCCCGATGGCATATCAGAGCGAACTCGCGAAGCTCAAGCGACGCTACGAAGAAAAACCCACTCAGTGGTTTGCGGCGCTGGCCGAGGAGCATCGGCGCGCTGGCGATGTAGAAGTCGCCATCCAGATGGTACGCAAGGGATTGGAGAATCGTTCCAATTATGTGAGCGGTCACATCGTACTCGCCCGCTGCCTGCTGGATCGGGCCGAAGACGCGGAAGCGCAGCAGGAATTGGAGCGCGTCCTCGAACTGGACGGCGAGAACGTGATCGCCCTGAAAGTCCTCAGCGAGATCACCGAGCGACTCGGAGACCCAATCGGCGCCCGAAGGTGGGTGGACCGGCTCCTCGAAGTCGATCCCATGAACGAGGAAGCCCAGCTGATGATAAGTCGGCTTGGCGACCTGGCCGCCGCGACCTCCGAGCCCTCGTCTGGGGCGGACGTGGCGGAACCGGAGGCGGCGGAACCGGAGGCGGCGGAAGAGGAATCTCCCCCCTCGCCAGCGGAACCGGAGGCGGCCCAGGTGGAACCGGACGACCCCCCGCCCGAACTGGAGTCCTCCGAGGCAGCGGAAGCGGAAGAGGCCTCTCCTCCCTCTCCCCCCCTCCCTCCTCCCTCGCCGGCAGAGCCGGCAGAGCCGGCGATAACCGGGGCCGACGTGGAGCACTACCCAGCGGTGGAATTGAGTGCTCAGGCGGGAGAAGGCCCTCCACCGGAAGACCTCGTAGGGGTAGAGGTCGACCGTCCCGAACCCATCGAGTTGGTCGGTGGGCCCGGCATGGTGGTAGGTCAGGACCAGGCGAAAGAGCTGGTCGGGCATGCCGAAGAGGAGACGGGTGAGCCAGCCGCGTCCCCCGAAGAGGTGGTGGCTCCTCCGGTGGTGGCTCCGTCAGTGGCTCCGTCAGTGGAGGAGCCGGAGCCCCTAGTGACCCAGACTATGGCGGAGGTTTACGTAAAGCAGGGGCTCATCGGCGCGGCCCTGAAAGTGTATCGCGAGCTTCTGGCCCAGCGACCCGAAGATCCCGAGCTTCTGGCTCGCATAGCCGAGTTGGAGAACGGGGCTTCAGACACCAGGGATGCCCCGGTCGAATCCGAAAAACCTCGGTACCTGGCCAGCGAGACCGGAGGGATGTCCACCAGGGCTTTCCTGGCCGGCGTGATCGCAGCCGGCATTTCCCCCACCTCCCCCCTCCCACCTCCCACCTCCCCGGGGAGAGGGGAGAGGGGAGAGGGGAGAGGGGGGGACGGCGGCGTTTCGTTTGATGAATTCTTCGGTGGGACGGCTCCGAAACAGAAAACGACGGAGGGTAGCGAGCCATCCGAGGCCAAAGGTGACGACGACGATTTCAAGGACTGGCTCGAGGGTCTCAAGTCATAGTGCGTATCGCCGTGCTCAACGGGCCGAACCTCAATCTCCTGGGGATTCGCGAGCCGGAATTGTACGGCTCGGATTCTCTGGAGGACATCGAGAGCGCCGTTAGGGACCGAGCCCGGAGTGAGGGAGTTGAAATACTGTGGCACCAGACCAACCACGAAGGCGAGTTCGTGGATCTGGTGCAGGGATTGCATGGCAACGTTGCCGGTGCGTTGGTCAATGCCGCGGGGTTCACGCACACCTCGCTGGCCATCCGTGATGCCTTTCTTGCGGTGCGTGTGCCGTTCGTGGAAG
>JADFMD010000055.1 GCA_022564055.1 Gemmatimonadota bacterium | reverse complement strand
CCGTGGAGAAAGCTCGGTGTTCATCGAAGATGGTCGAATCCGCTGGATCGATTCCGAGGGGGAGCGATCACCTCCGCCGGGAACCGCTATTCTCGATGGCGGGGGCCGTTTCGCCATTCCAGGCCTCTTCGATATGCACGTCCACACGGAGGTCACGGGCGCTTATCAGGAGGCACTACTGGCCTATGGTGTCACCTCGGTCCGTGACGTGGGCGCTCCCTTACCTCTAGTGGGTGCGCTTGCGGATCGTGGGGAATTCACCCCCAACCCCGTGCCCAGATACTTCTACTCCGGGGACTCCTTTGAAGGCGTGCAACCCGATCCCCCTAATCACACGACGGTAAAGCCAGCGCTGCCGGAGGAAGCCCGACGCCATGTGCGACTATGGGACCAGATGGGCGCCTCGTTCATCAAGGTTCATCCCCCGATTTCCTGGCCACTCCAGCGCGTCGTCGCCGATGAAGCCCGAACGGTCGGCCTTCCGGTGGTGGGGCATGGCGTGACTTTGGAGGAAATGATCAAGAGCGTCACCCTGGGCTATTCGTCGCTCGAACACGGTCCCAACGCAGGCGTCTTTGAAGATGTGCTGCAGCTGTTCGCTGCTGTCGGGACCCGAATGACCCCGACACTCAATATCAACTGGGGGAGCACCCTCCGGCTCCGGTTCGATCGGGAGCAGTTTACCGCCCCAAAGCTGCGGGCGTTCATACCTGAATGGTGGCAGATTACGGGGGGCGGCCCTCCCTGGTCCATCGCCTCGCCACTGATGCGGGGCTTGTGGGCGGAACGGCTTGCCGCACTCCGGTCCGCTTACGAAGCCGGCGTCGCCCTTCAGATCGGGACCGATGCGGAAAATGGGGTTCCCCGGCGCTACCCCGGCGTGTCGTTGCACTGGGAGCTAGAGAACTTTGTCGAGGCCGGCATCCCGCCGCTCGAGGTGCTACGTATCGCCACGCAAGAGGCTGCTGTGGCCGTCGGTGCCGAGGACGATCTCGGCACGCTGGAAGTCGGCAAGCTCGCAGACATCCTGCTACTCGATGCCAACCCGTTGGAGGACATCAAGAACACACAGACCATCTGGCGGGTGCTCAAGGGCGGGTGGGTGTTCGATCCGGAAGAGTTGCAGGCGGAGCGTAACTAACCCCCCGCGGGGGCGTCTTGATCATCAACGCGGATGGGGAGCACTTGGGGACGATCCTGGCGCCCCCGAGAACATCCAACGCCACGTTCGGTGAAGACGGCTCTACGCTGTTCATCACAGCCAATACGCGGCTCGTGCGTATTCGACTGAACGTGAAGGGTGTGGGCTTCTAAGGGGCGTTGCTATCCGCCCCCGCCGAACGTCCACCCCAGACCACGAGGCCGGTCGCCAGCGATCACCCCAACCCCAATAGGGTCGCCGTCCGCTCGATGAACCAGAGCGCTCCCAGCGTTCCGACCGCATAGCCCGGAACGAGCTGTGCCCACCTCGGCCACTTGATCCCGAACGTGCGGAACGAACGAGCCAGCCCCAGGATGAGGAAGACGAACGCGAGCTGGCCGAGCTCGACCCCGACGTTGAAGAAGAGCAGCGCGAGCGGGATCTCGTCCTGGGGCAGGCCCATGGAGATGAGGCCCCTCGCGAATCCGAAGCCGTGCAGCAAGCCGAAGGCGAACGCCACGATCCAGGGATGGCGAATCGTGAAGCTCGATTCGCCGCGCCAGACTCGAACGATCTCTGGGCCCAGAAAAAGAATCGACAGCGCGATGATCGCCTCGACCGGAAGCGCGGGGACACGAGCGAGTCCCAGCGTGGCGATTCCGAGCGTGATGCTGTGCGCGACGGTGAACGCAGTGATCGTCTTGAGCAGCATCATCGTACTCGAAACGATGAGGACGAGTCCCAGTACGAAGAGCAGGTGGTCCACGCCCAGAGCGATGTGCTCGATTCCGAGGCGGGCGTAAGCCACGATACGCCGAATCACGCCGCTTGGCCCACCGACGAGCAGCGAGGGGTTGGTGGGCTGGACGAGGTGGGTCTCCTGGAGTCCGTTGAGGTAGTGGAGCCGAACGAGCACGTCGGTCAGTGTCGCTCGTAGTCCCGCGATTTCGATCGTCTTTCCGCTTAGGCCGTCCTCGCACTGGAGCGTCGCGCGGGCCACGTAAGCTCCTCCGCGTATCTCTTCCGAACCGATCCCTACTATGGCGCATCCCGTAGGAAAAACGGGGTCGATCTTCAGGATCAGATCGCCCCTGGCGGGCTTCTTCCACAATACGCTGAAAACGCCGGGTGCAATCTCTCGAAGTTCCAGATAGCCGGGGCGGACTTCGTGTGCCGCTGCCAGGGTTGTTGCCCCTGCCAGGGTCGCTGCCCCTGCCGGGGTCGGACCACCGAGCAACGAATGCGGCGCTGCGGCGAATACGGAGAGGAGTGCGCCTGCAAGGGCGGTGCGATGAAAGCGTATGACACAGAGGGCGGCCCCCGAAAGCATCATGGACCGACGTGGGCGCGACGATGCGCTCACGGGACCACTCCGGGGAGGGATACCGGCTCCATTCCCTCGGGCCACTCAATCGTGACGGTGTACTGCGACAGAAGGCCCTCGAAGTATCGTTGATCGGCCTCGCGCGTCCGCTTGCTTACCAGGTCCCGGTACACGGCGTCGTGTACCTCTGCCAGTTCCGAGGGCCGACCCGATTCGAGCGCGTCGAGGCGCGCGACGTGGAGCCCGAACGCTGACGTCACCGGTCCACTCCACTCACCCACGGGAAGCTCGAGGAGCTGCGAGGCGAACTCCTCCCCGAACACACCCAACAGGTCACGCTCCCTCATGTCCCGATGAACCGCAGGAAACATGAACGGATCCCCGATCGTCTCGGGATCCGTATGGGGATTCCGCTTCAGATCCTGGAGCATTGAAAGGGCCCGTGCGCGGGCGTTCGCGACGTCGGACCGTTCCTGGAAGTAGACCTGCGAGAAGCTGATCACGGCTTCCTGGCGATACAGATCCGCGTTCGTGTCCAGATGCGCCTGAAGATCTTCCTCGGTGGGCTCGAACGATTCCACCACGTCGGCGGTCAGGAACTCGAGCTTCTGGCGCATCCGACGTCGGATGATCTGGTCGTTACGGTCGAGTCCCATGGCCAGGGCCTCGCGGTAGAGCACCTCCTCCTTGAGGTAGTCTTCCATCAACCCTCTGAACTCGTCCTCCGTCGGGGGACGCTGCCAGGTTCGGCGGAAGCCCTCCAGCAGACGCTCCGTGACACCGGGTGTGATGTCGATCCGATCCGAGGTGGGACCGGCCGCATCCCCGCGCAGGATACCGATTCCGAAGAGCACGGCACCCAGCGCGAGAAAGTGGACCAAGGGTTCTCTGAGCAGTTTTCTCATATCTCGCTCGAAAATCAGTCTGTTGCTCGAAACTCAGCCGCCGGCGGTTAGTTTGGGTTGTACCAAATCGGGGAGGTATATGCCCGCTCCTGGGTGGACGTGGGCGCCCCGTCGGGGATTGGGATCCCGAACCGGAACGCGTCGTACGTCGACCATCTGGGTGTCGGGATCTCGATCACGCGGGCGTAGTAGAAGGCTCGCTGATCAGGATCGAAGTCGGGATCGGTCCAGACTGTTCCCAGCTCCGACGCTCCGATCGTGTTGGTCCAGTTGGCGTTCGCCACGTCGACCGTGTTGCCTACGGGTGGAAGCTTGCCATCCGATCCTATGCTCCGGTCCCCTGACCACGCGACGTCATAGACCTGTTCATACGTCCTGCCGTCGTCCCCGAGCCAGCCTTTGACGATCTGAATCCGGTCCAAATTCGCCCCCTGCGCGTCCCGCAGCGAGTACACCATGAAGGTGGGCGCCGACGCGCCAGATGGCCGAGCGGGCAGGTCGCCACCCATGGGCACGCCCTTGGTGTATCCAGCGAAGGCGGGTTGCCGGCTGTTCATATCCTGCTCAGTGAATTCCCAACCGCCGAAGAACCGTACGGCGAGCCTCGATCCAGTGGTCGCGTAGGTCTCCTTGCGCTCCATCGCGTCGAAGATGGCGGTCCGGGTGTTATCCGTGGCCCACGCAGCCGCAAGGCCCGAGGCGACGCTCATCCAACCGGTGACCGTGCCTGCCGGACCGGTCATCATGTCGTGATCCATGCGCGTCGGGCTCGGCTCGTACCCGGTGTGCTTGCCGAAGAAGTTGTCCTCCTGGGCGGTCGCGAGGGCCGTGTGGCTGTCGGTGGAACCGATCAGTCCGAACTTGTAGGGGTTGGTGCCCAGGGCCGCTTCGATCTGCAAACCGCGCTTCAAGGCCTCCCGCCCGTATTCGGCCGCGAGCATGTTGCTGGACTTGGCGACGGACAGGTCGAGGTTGCCCACATCCCAATTTTCATAGTCGGCGAACTCGTCGTCGGGCGAGAGCAACGGGTGTGCCTCGCCATCACCCTTGATCTGAGTGACTTCGTACAGCGGCTCCCACTTGATGCGGTTGGTGACATACTCCGCATCGAGCCTCCGACCGTCGTACTGCGCCTCGAGCGGGAACATGATCCCGTTGGACAAGTTTCCGTTGTGGGCGATCGCCAACACGTCCCCACCGGTCTGCTCCTCGTAGCGTTCCATCCAACGCCATAGATCGCGTGGGTTGGGGCTGCCCAACGGCGGGGTCATGGTGTACGGCACCATCTGACGTCCCTTGTCTCCATCATCTCGATAGATGACGACCCGGTGCATGTTGTTTCCCTGCACCAGGGACGTCCACTCGTAACCGATGAAAGCCGTGAAAACCCCGGGGTCGTTGAACGCCTCCGCCGCGTCGACAATGCGCTGCCAGACGTCCTTGAATGGCTTGGAGTCCGGAGCGTAGGTCATTCCCGGGGGGATGCCTCCCTGCGAGAACATCCTGATCAAATCCAGGGCCACGTTGACTCCGTCCCCGGCTTTGAGCCTTTCGTACATCTCCTTTCCCAATGGGTCGGCCATGAGGTTCGGCTTACCGGCGACCAAGTCCAGAAACATGCCCATGTTGTCCGAGTGATCCGCTATAACCAGAAAGTCCAGGGGCCGCGAAAGCCTCGCCAGCTGACCGGTGGAGGTCGTCACCTCTTCACCGCGAGCGAATCGGTAGGCTTCCTCGAGCCCGAGAGTGTTCCCGAACGCACCGGCGTCAAAGGACAAACCAGTGTGCAGGTGGGTGTCGCCCCAATAAACTCGACTCGGAAAACCCCGACCGGCGTAAGGCGAATACTGCGTCCCCTGATAGGCGCTCGAGAGCACCCCGTCCGGAGGTGGGGGGAGCTGCGCCGACGCTTCAACGGCAGTGGACAACAAGACGACCACCGCGATCACGCCCCATCGCGCGATTGATTTCCACTGTGCGATTGACCGAGTGATCGATTTCATCGAGTCGATTTTGGGCATCTGACACTCTCCGATCGGGCTCTCGCGACGCGGGCACAATGCGGGCGTCGCGACGTCTATCAGACGTCTACCAGATATCCATCATAGGAGAAGCCACTGAGGGTCGACATTGGACTAAAGTCCAACTAGCGGCGGGGCTCTTTCTAGAAGGCTGTTGAAGGAGTACCGCGGGTCGCGCACAGCGCGGCGCGGTTACAGCCGGCGGGATACACCGGGGGAACTACCTTGGGGTCATCGCCCGGGACACAATAGCGTCCCGGGACTCCGACCGGGCATAATAAGCGAAGTGTTACTCCGAAGTGTTACCGCTAAGCGTTACTGCATAGGCGAAAAGTCGGTCGGATCGAGGAACACCGATACGACACCATTCAGGATCCGCCCGTCCACCTGGGACTCACGGCTCACCCGCTGCCATTCGGGATCGGCTCCAAAGGCCGCCCAGCTCGCCGTCGCCGCCTCGCGGCTCTCGTGGGCGATGATGTAGATGAGCGTATTGGCTGAAAGCGGCTCGTCCTGGGGTGTCCAGTAGGCCACGTTCGTGATCCCGTGCTTCTCGAATATGGCCATCGTGTGATCACGGAACCGAGCCTCGAGGTTGGGCAGCTTGCCCTCGGGAGTCGTGTAGGTTCTCAACTCGAAGACGCGGGCGGCGGACTGTGCTTGGACGTCCTGAACCCCTTGCATCGTGCTGCCCAACATGAAGCCCACTCCAAAGATGAACGCCACGCCGGCGAACAAGAACGGCTTCCTGGCTGTCATGGTTTGCTCCTCTGGGCTCGTGCGCCCAATGACGGAATCGATGTGTCGACACCGGAGTATCTCGGCCCCGCGAAACGTGCTTACGGCCTGCGGCGGGAAGGGTCTCCGGGTACGACGGGGGGGGGAAGTATAGGACGCGCCTGACCTCGATGCCAACCAGGGATGGGGCGTCGGCACAAAAATCCCTGTTGACGGGTCTGGACCGCCCCCTCACGTTATCCCGATCCGGCAATGGGCCTCTGTGCACAACCCAGCATCGGAGAAGGTCATGACGAGAACAACGGTGGTCGCGGAGCTAACCGTCCTGTTTGCCATTACGTCTGCGTGTGCTCAACAGCCAAGAACGGTCCATGAGCTCAAAGCCTCGCCGTCGACTACCCACATCTCTTTCTTCGACGCCTCGCTCGAGCCGGTTCTGTGGATTGAATCGGGTGATGTGGTAAGACTGGAGACGGCAACGGGAAACCCGCGCTGGTTCGAGAACGCGGGCGTTCCCCGGGATCAGATCCCGCCCGAGCTGTACGCGGTCTATGAAGGGTATGAGTCGAGTGGTCGAGGAGACCATACCCTGAATGGTCCCATCTTCGTGAACGGGGCCGAGCCGGGCGACGTGTTGGAGATCCGCATCCTGTCTGTTGACGTCAGGTTGTCGATAGCGGGCCAGGGTATCGCCAGCCGGCTTTTCCCCGGGGAGATCGACGGCAACGTGTCCCGGGTCCACTGGATCGACTTGGTGAACCGGACGGTCGAGTTTGCGCCGGGGGTGGTGGTTCCAATCAAGCCGTTTTGGGGGGTGATCGGAGTTGCGCCGCCTCCGGAAATGGGGCGAGTGGGGAGCGGCGCGCCGAACTTCTTCGGTGGCAACATGGACAATCGCGACCTCGGGCCGGGCAGTATCCTGTACCTGCCGGTCCATAATCCCGGTGCGCTGCTCTCTATCGGCGACGGTCACGCAGTACAGGGGTACGGTGAGATCTCCGGTTCGGCCGTGGAAACTTCTCTAAAGGGTGAGATCCAGGTGTTTCTGCATAAGAACCAGGAGCTCGAGTGGCCTCGCGCTGAAACCCCCACCCATTACATGACCATGGGTCTCAATGCTGATCTTGACGAGGCCGCACGAATCGCCGCCGCCGAAATGATCGACTTTCTGGTTGAGACGAAGGGCATCGACCGCGAGACGGCAATCCTCCTGTGCAGCGTGGCCATGGATATGGTGGTGACTCAGGTCGTGGACGGGACCAAGGGCATTCACGCCATGATCGCGAAGGATGTGTTTCGAGACTAAAGCCTCGCCCGAGCAGATGGACTCGATGGTGAAGTTGGAAGACGTTCTCACGACCGGCCTCAACCTGGTGATCTGCGGAACGGCGGCGAGCTCGGTGTCGGCTCAGCGAGGACAGTACTATGCTGGTCCGGGGAATCGATTCTGGACGATTCTCTGGGATACGGGCCTTACCGACAGGCTTCTCGAGCCCCCTGAGTATGGATCTCTCCTCGATTACGGGATCGGGCTGACGGATGTCGTGAAGGATCAGGAAGGGAGGGACTCGGCTATCGATTTCGGTGGTTGCGGCGCGCTTCTCCGGCAACGCATTGAGCCCTATTCGCCCCGCTATCTGTGCTTCAACGGGAAAAGGGCGGCGGTGGAGGTTTTGGGTGGGAAGCGGATTCGCTATGGCCTACAGGCTAGTTCGTTCGGCCCCACCCGCCTCTTCGTCGCTCCGTCGACGAGTGCTGCAGCACGGAGGTGGTGGGATGCCGGCGTCTGGAAGCAGTTATCAGATCTCGTGGGGGAAGCTCGCGGAACCCTCACGCCGAACTAGGTTGCGTCGGCAGCCAAGTGGCTACAGCGAGTGCTGTGAACCGACTCTCTCACCTTGTTGGGCTAGCCTGATAGATCATATACGAGCTATTACACGGCCAAAGAGATCTGATGACATGTGTATTTTTCCCTATCCCTCTCGTACGTATACTCGCGATTCAAAGATACGTATACCTTGAGCCAGGCGGCGAGCTTTCTAGCCAGCGATTGCCGACCGACTGAACACCTACCGGAAGTGGCATGCGGCGAAGTGACCCGCCGCCTTCGGCTCTAGCGCCGGCGCCGACTCACGACAGACACCCTGCGCCTCAGGGCAGCGCGGCGCAAACGGGCAGCCGACGACGGCCCCGATGGGCGACGGCGGCTCCCCCGGAAGACGAATCCGCTTCCGTTTGGTGGCAGGATCGATGCTGGGCACCGCCGAGAGCAGTGCCTGGGTGTAGGGATGGAGCGGTGATCCGATCACCCGGTCCGTCTCAGCGAGCTCGACGATCTTGCCCCGATACATGACGGCGACGCGGTCGGCGATGTGCTCGACGACGGCCAAGTCATGGGAGATGAACAGCATCGCAAGCCCCTCGCCCCGTTGCAATTCGAGTAGAATGTTCAGAATCCCGGCCTGCACCGAGACGTCGAGCGCCGAGACCGGTTCGTCCGCAACGATGAACTCGGGCTCGAGGGCGAGCGTCCGCGCGATGGCAATACGCTGTCGCTGCCCGCCGCTCATCTCATGCGGATAGCGAGACATGAAATACGGCTCGAGCCCCACCTTCGTGAGGAGTCCCTGCACCCTCATCTCTATTTCGTGTTCTGGAACGATGCGATGGAGCCGCAGGGGCTCGGCGATGATCTGCCCGATCTGCATCCGAGGGCTCAGGGATTTGTACGGATCCTGAAAAATGATCTGCATCCTGCGGCGCATAGCTCTGAGCCCCCGGCCCTTCAGCGACAACAGATCAACGCCATCGAAGTCGACCGCCCCTCGCGTCGGCTCGACCAGGCGAAGAACCGACCGTCCAAGGGTTGTCTTACCGCAGCCGGATTCGCCCACCAGCCCCAGCACCTCGCCGCGCCTGACGGTGAGATCCACGCCGTCTACGGCCCTCACCCATTCACGCTTGCCAAACCATCGATTCCCGAACGGGAAGTAGGTCTCGAGGCCAGAGACCGTGAGCAGTGCGTTTGCCGAGTCCGCCACCGTACCGCTCACCCCGTTTCCGCTTTGTAGCACGCGCACTTACGGCGGTACCCGATATCAACGAGCGGCGGGAACTCGGATGTGCAGGACGAGTCGCCGATCGTACACCGGGGATGAAAAGTGCAACCGCTCGGCAGGTCCAGAAAGTCCGGCACCGCTCCAGGGATGCCTTTCAACGGTTCATTGTGTCCCACGCCGAGCCGAGGAACGGAGCTCAATAATGCTTTCGTGTATGGGTGCCTGGGATCGCGAAAAAGATCTTCCGTATCCGCTATCTCAACGATCTTACCCGGGTACATCACCATGATTCTCTCGGCAACGTCGGCAACGACACCGATGTCATGGGAGATCAGCAGGATCGCCATCCCGTATTGCTCTTGTAGATAGGCGAGCAGATCCAGGATGTCGGCCTGAACCGTTACGTCGAGAGCGGTGGTCGGCTCATCGGCGATGAGCAGCTTCGGTCGACCGCTGATGGCGATCGCAATGAGCACCCGTTGTTGCATGCCGCCAGACAGCTCAAACGGGTACGCGTTCATCCGTTTTTCTGGCTCGGGTATTCCGGTTTCGCCCAGCAGCTCTATGGCGGCCTTCTGAGCCTGGTGTTTCCCCAGCGATCTGTGGAGCCGGAGCACGCCGGTGATCTGATCGCCGATCGTATAGATCGGGTTGAGTGCGGCACCCGGCTCCTGAAAAATCATCCCAATACCACCGCCGCGCACTTGGCGTAGCTCATCCGACTCCATCCGAAGAAGATCCCTTCCGTCGAACAGAATTCGTCCACGGACGACGCGTCCGGGTGGCGGGATCAGGTTGATCAGGGAGAGGGCAACGATCGTCTTCCCGCACCCTGATTCACCTACGAGGGCGACGGTTTCCTTGACGTCCACGTGAAACGACACGCCATCAACTGCCTTCAGTTCGCCCTCGTCCAGGAAGAAGTAGCTCGCAAGGTCCTGGACATTCAGAAGCATCGCTCACACGAACCGCTGCATCAGCGCCTTGGGATCGAGCGCGTCGCGAATCCCATCGGCGAACAGGCTGAACGCGATCAACGTGATGGTAAGCAATGCGCCGGGGAAGAAGGCGACCCACCACGCTACCAGCAGCGCATCCGAGCCAGCGCTCACCATATTCCCCCACGATGGTGTCGGCGGGCGGATGCCGAGACCGAGAAACGAGAGGCCGGCCTCGGCGCCGATCATCCCGGCAACCGCCAGGGCCGCGCTCACCAGGACCGGTGACAAGGCGCTTGGAATCAGATGGCGCACGATGATCAGGTGTGCTGGGAGGCCGATGGCGCGAGCCGATTCGGTGAATTCCTGCTCCTTGAGTGAGAGAATCTCGCCGCGGATGAAGCGGGCCGTTCCCGGCCAAGAGGTGAGGCCCAGGATCAGGACCAGCACAACCAGGTTCGCTTCGAACACGCCCACAAGCATGAGCATCAGAAAGAACGTCGGGAACGCAATGATAACGTCCACGATGCGCATGAGGACGTTATCGACGACCCCACCGAAATAGGCGGCGATCGACCCGTACGTGGTCCCGACTAGTTTGGCGATCAACATCGCGAGGAGACCGATCGACAGTGACACTCTGGCGCCGTACATCGCGCGGCTGAACAGATCGCGCCCGAACTCGTCGGTCCCGAAGAGATGCGCGGTCGACGGCGCCAGGTAGCGAGTCTCGAGCACGTCCTCGATCGCCGACGGGTCATAGGGAGTCAAAAGTGGCGTGAGAATCGCGATGAAGTACAGAGCACCGATCACATACAGTGACCACACGGCGAGTCTGTTGGCCTGGAACCGTCGCAAGGCGATCCGTAGCGGACTCTTCGACTGTACACGCTCGTCACCAAGCGTCACGAGTCGGCGCACGTCCCTCACGGAGAAGGTCGAGAGACTCAACAGACACGCCACCAAAAAGAGTGAGGCGATCCAGTGGTCGATCGCGCTGCCCTGGAACGCCTCCAAGAACCGTTCCCAGGTCGAGGTGAGAATCAGAACGCAGATCATCGCAAAGGCGAGGAGATGCACACCGCGCCTGCGCTCCCCCAGGACCAGATGGCCGAGGCCGGGGATCAGGGAGAGTCGAAGAACCGACGAATGATTATCGCTGTTTCTTTCCCTCATACGACACCCTTGGGTCTACCCACACATATGTGAGATCCGCCAGGAGGTTACCGAACACGGTCATCACGGCGCCCATGGTGATGGTGGCCATGAGTAGGGGATAGTCACGGCCGGACACCGCCTCCACCGCCAAGCGTCCCATCCCGGGCCAGGCGAAGATCGATTCGATAATCGCCGCACCACCCAACAAGAAGGGCAGCTTCATCCCGTAGATGGTGATGATCGGGATCAGCGCGTTGCGGAGAGCGTGGTTCAGTATCACGACTCGTTCCCGGAACCCGCGCGCCCGGGCGGACAAGACGTACTCTTCGTTGAGCACCTCCAACAAACGGTTACGCATGTAGCGCGCCGTACTGGCTGCTGAAGCGACGCCCAGGACAAAGACGGGCAGGACCAGGTGCCAGAGCCGGTCCAGCACCTTGCCCGAGAAGGAGAGGAACCCGTAATCCATCGACCGCGTCTGGGAGGTGGGAAACCAGCCGAGGTTGACGGAAAATACGAGCACGAGCATCAACGCCAGCCAGAACCCTGGTATGGCGTAGATGACGAGCGAGCCGAGGGTCACGATCTTGTCCAGCACCGAATACTGTTTAACGGCAGAGATGATCCCCAGAGTGATCCCGATGAGCGCGTCCAACACGACTGCTAGGATCGTGAGCTGCAGCGTGTAGGGGATCGCCTCGGCGAGCAGCTGGCTCACCGGTCGGCGGTACCTGAACGATTCACCTAAGTCACCCCGGGCGACGTTCGCGACCCACTTCACGTACTGGATGTGAATGGGCTGGTCGAGGCCGTATTTCTGCCGCAGCAGCTCGATGGCCTGGGGATCGATCTGGCCCCGGTCCTCTTCGAGGTAGATGTCCATGGGGTCGCCCGGCGCCAAACGAACAATGAAGAAGGTAACCGTGATGATGCCCAGCAACAGGGGAATGGCTTGGAGAAGGCGCTTGAGGATGTACCAGCCCATTCAGGGCACATCCTCCAGCCAGAGGTCCTCCATATTCATGTTCGGCTCGGCTCGCCAGGGACTGCTGAGCCCCCGGATGCGCCGATGCGCCACGACGTGCCCGATCTGCGTGCGGATGAAGGTGATGGGCAGATCCGCGCGGAAGATGTCCCAGAGCTCACGGTAGATCCGATCCTCGACCTCGGGATCAGCGCCCATATCCACTGCCTCGCGGAGGAGTCGGACAAGCTCAGGGTTGTGGTAGCCCATTCGAGAACCCTCGCCGAAAAGGTTCCACCTGAGCATCCTGTACGCAGCGCGGGGGGTGCGGTAGAACGCGGCATCGAACTCTCCGGCAAAACGCACGCGCTCGGTCATGACACTGCCGTCCAGGATTTGCACGTCCATCCGGATCCCCACCCGGCGGAGCTGGTCCTGGACGTACACGGCCGCTCGCTCCCCCAGGAATGTGCCCCCCCGGTGAGCGATCAACGTAAACCTGGCCTCCGCCCCCGCGCGTTCGCGGACTCCGTCCCCGTCCTCGTCTTGCCAGCCAGCGGCCTCGAGCAATTGCTTCGCCAGCTCCGGATCGTACGGCAGCGGCTCAGGTAACTGACGCTGCAGGTACTGACGCCTGGTATAGATGACATCGAAGATCGGAAGGTCCGGGGAATAGTTGAGCACTTGAAGGAGCTCGCGGCGATTGATCGCCAGCGTCAGGGCGCGGCGCACGACGGCGTCACGAAACAGCGGGTGCCTCTGGTTCCAAAAGATCCCATGGGCCCAGGTAATATTGCTCTCACTATAGTACACGCGGAAGCGCGGGTCCTCTCCCAGCCCAGGGATCTGACTGGGGTGGATTCCGACTATATCCACGTTGCCGCTCAGGAGCTCCAGCAGCCCCGCGTCCGGGCCGAACTTGAGCACCAGCCGCTCGATCTTCGGCTTCCCCTTGTAGAAATCGGGGTTGGCCTCGAATTCCATCATCGTCTTCGGCACGTGGCGGACATACCGGTAGGGGCCGTTCCCCACCGGGTCCGTCCAGAAATCCCAGCTAAAGAACTCGCTGGGATCGAGATCCTCCAGCAGGTGCTTCGGATAAAAGGCGATTGAGCCGCTCTCGAGGCTCATCGGCCTTGTGTAGGTGATCGTGAGCGTGAAGTCGTCCAGGACTGTGATCGACTCGATGTTGAGAACGAAGGCCGACGGGTGCAGCACGGCCGGGTGGGCCAGGAGCTCCAGCGTGAACTTGACGTCGTGGGCCGTGGTCGGTACACCGTCGTGCCAGCGCACATCCCGGCGGAGGTGGAAGGTCCAGGTGCGGTAATCCGGCGAGTGCTCCCAGCGTTCGGCGAGCCGTGGCTGCTGCTCGTCGGTCTCATCCTTTCGAAACAGGCGGAGAAACACGAGATACTGGCCGAAGCCCCCAAAAGCACTCCAGGTCCGCTCGTCTATCCTGCTACTTTTGAGGAGAGTAATCGAGGAGCCTTGGGCCGGTGCTCGATCACTGCTTGGGCTGCAGGAGACGTTTGCAAGGGCGAGGAGGCAGGACAGTGCCAAGGCCGCTCGGCGCAGGGTGGTTCGGGGGACGCTCGTATGGAGCGAGGTGTCTGTCATGGAGTAGCTACCCGGCGGGAGGTAATTCACACTCTGCTTTCCTTTGCACTCGCTTGATAAGTTGCAGACCTGTCGGGAGGTCGATGACTGTGGGATCAGGGTAGCCTGAAGAGATAGGAAAAACAAAAGGCCCATTGCTGGATCAGGATGACGTGAGGGGGGCGGAGGGATTACTGTTCCTCAGAGACACGAGAGGGAACGGGATCGGTAACGAAGGCGATGATGCTCATGGAAGCACCACGACCACGCTCCGCGCGGTGCCCCGGGCAGACGAGCGGCAGGACATCATAGATGCGAGCGATGAGGGCGGCCCATCTGCTCTCCAGGAGGGCATAGCCTATCCTTGGGGACTCGGGAGATCCTCAAGAAAGGGGGCAATGCGACCGACGCGGGAGCTGGACCGCTCGTCACCGTTCTTGCTGGAGGAGCCTTGGAGGCCACGTCATGAGGGCACGCATCCTCATCGTCGACGACGACGAGACGATCCGGATTTCCCTGAGCGAAGCCCTGGACGACTCCACGACCGAGGTGGAAACGGCTGAGAGTGCAGAGAAGGCCCTTTCACTCTTGGACAATGGCTTGCCCGATATCGTGCTCTCCGACATCCGAATGCCGGGTCTCGACGGCATCGAGCTCCTTCGCACCATCCGGGAGCGAGCGCCCACGGTCGACGTCGTGCTCATGACCGCGTACGACGATATGCCCACCGTAGTGAGCGCGATGCGGGAGGGCGCCGCCGACTTCCTTTCCAAGCCGATTAATCTGCACGAGCTGAGGCAGGTTCTTGGCCGCGTCCTCGAGGATCGCAGGACGCGTGAGCGGGCGAAGCGGAAGGAGGAGGACGAGGCCGCGCCCTATGGACTCGAACGGTTGGTAGGGCGCCACCCTAAGATGATCGCGATCTACAAGCTGGTCGGTCGGCTCACGACCAATCGTGCCAACGTCCTCATCCGGGGCGAGACCGGAACGGGAAAGGAGCTGATCGCTCGCGCCATCCACCACGACTCCCCGGACTCCACCGAACCCTTCCTGCCCATCAACTGCACCGCTATCCCGGCTACCCTTCTCGAGTCAGAGCTGTTCGGTCACGTCAGAGGAGCCTTCACGGGCGCGGTATCGGACCGCCGCGGTCGCTTCGCGTTGGCGGGTCGGGGCACGATCCTGCTGGACGAGATCGGCGATACGTCGCCGGAGTTCCAAACCAAGCTTCTCCGGGTGCTCGAGGACCACGAGTACTACCCGGTAGGAGCCGAGAGAGCAGTGACCACGGAAGCCAGGGTGATCGCCGCGACTCACCGGGACCTCGAGGCTCTCATGAGCGAGGGCGTCTTCCGTGAGGATCTGTACTACCGGTTGCGGGTCGTGCAGATCGACGTACCGCCTTTGAGGGATCGGCTCTCGGATCTTCCGCGCCTTACCGAGCACCTCCTGGCTCATGCGGCTCAGGAGCTTCACCGAGACCCTCCGGTGATCTCCCAGAAGGCCATGGATGCGCTTCTCCGACACGACTGGCCCGGAAACGTACGAGAGCTCGAAAACACTCTGACGCGCGCACTCGTGCTCACGACAGGAGACGTGATTCGACCCGAGCACCTTGCGCCTCCGGGGGGACGCGTCGCTGTGGATGAGTTGTCTCCGCTGCGCGAGGTCGAGCGCGCTCACGTCGAACGCGTCCTTCACGCCACTCAGGGCCACAAGACGCGGGCCGCCGAGATCCTGGAGGTCTCCCGCCCTCGCCTCAACAGACTCCTTCAACGACACGGGTTGGAGTAACGGGCCGTGACGGGGCCCCGGTCCTTCTCTCTTCGATCGCAACTCGTGCTCGTGCTCGTAGTGGGAGCCGTGCTTCCCTTGGGCCTCGTGGGACTGTGGCTGGTGAGCTCGGCGACGCGGTCTGGAGAGGAGCTCCTTCAGGCTCGGCTCGAGGAAACGCTTGGTGACATAATCCAGGAGATCGGGCGCCGGTGGGTGGGCAAACGATCCGACTTGCTGGAGATCGCAGACCATCCTGCGGTCCAGAGAATGCTCGGCGATGACGCTGGATCGGCAACCCTCACGGATGAAGACCTCGACGCGCTACGGGCCGTCTACTCTGCCTACGAGCAGGACTTCGCCAGGGTCATCGTAAGCGACGAAGCCGGAGAGATCAGGTGGACCCAGACACCCGATCCGGGCTCGCCGTCTTACGGGTCGCGGATTGTCTCCTCGGTCTTCCCGGTCGAGCTGGGGATCTACGAGAGGCTGACGGGGCGACGACTCGGCATGATCCAGGCGGATCTCCGCCTCACCAGCCTTCTCCCGAACGGAGCCGAGTGGGCGGGCGTAGGGGGCTCAGTGCTGGGTGTCTTCGACAGCAGCGGAGCTTCCCTGCTCCCCGTCTCGATCGATCCGACCACTTTCCGCCAGAGCAGGTTCGAATGGGATGGACAGCCCTGGGTGGGTGTTCGGAGAGTCCTGAGCGAGCCTCGGCTCGAGCTGGTTTTGGCCACACCATTGGGACCGATCGAGCAGCCCGTCCTCGAGGCCGCTCGGCGCGGAACCTGGGCCCTCATTTTGGTGGCCGCCGCGAGCCTAGCTCTCGTCGTCGGTGTGACGACGAGAATCACGCGCTCGTTGGAACGGCTGGCGACCGCCTCCGACGCGGTTTCCGCGGGCGACCTCGATCGCACGGTGCCCGAGGACGGCGCGGATGAGGTGGCGCGAGTCGCCCGGGCGTTCAACTCGATGACCGAAAACCTTCGCACCACCATGCAGCGTCTCTCCGAGCGTGAGTCTCTGGCGGCCGTGGGCGAGTTCGCGGCATCCCTCGCTCACGAGGTGCGAAACCCCCTTTCCTCGATCCAGGTGGATCTGCAGCGGGTCGAGGAGGAGCTCACGGAGTCCGCGGCCAGGGACCTGGCGAGGCGCGCTTTACGCTCCATCGAGCGACTGAACTCGACAGTGACAGGTGCCTTGCAGGTGGCCCGGAGCGGACGGGTGACCAGAGAGCCGCTGGATCTCCGCCCGGTGCTCGAGGCTGCGACCCGAGCCGCAGCCGTGGAGTACCGGCGACGCGAGGTTCGGCTCGAGGCTTCCGGGGACCACACTCGCCCCGTCTTCGTCCGCGGAGACGCTGCTGCGCTGGAGCAGGTCTTCCTCAACCTGCTGCTCAACGCCGCCCAGGCGCAGGAGGAAGGTGGTGAAGCCGGGCTCGTAGCTCGGACTGAGGACGGCCACGCGGTCGTGTCCGTCTGGGATCGGGGCTCCGGGATGTCGGCCGAGGATCGCGAGCGGGCTTTCGAGCCCTTCTACTCCACCAGAGAGGACGGCACCGGCCTGGGCCTGGCGGTGGTCGACCGTATCGTTGCGGCCCACGGCGGCACGGTCGTCATCGAGAGCTCGGACAAGCCAGGGACGACGATTACGGTCCGCCTGCCGCTGATGTAAGAGGGCCGCGGACGTAACGATTCAGAGCCGCCATCGACACGGTTTGTTCCGGTGCCGGTCTTGAGCGGGAGTCTGCCGATACGCTAACCGGTTGCCATACATGCTCTTGCACGATCCGATGATTGCGGCACGAAACTGGCCTCCAGGGATGAGCAGACGTGGGATGCACACGAACACCCGTCGTTGAGCCGACCCTTTGAACGCGGAGCCCGGACCATGAGACACCTTGCGACTATCCCCAACATCACGATGCTGGCGCTTTTGGCGGCCCTCCCGTCGATCGGCCTGGGCTCCGCCCAGGCTGCCACGGGCGTCCCCTACACGTCGCAGGCTCAGGGAGCGCCGTCTCAGGACCGCGACCAGCCAGTCGTTCGGCGTGTGCTGCAAGTGGGCACTGGACGGGCCTTCGGACCACCGTCGTCCGACGGGCGATTCATCCCGTTTACCGACGTCATAACGATGCAGATCGGCGTGCTCGAGCTCGCGACGGGTGAGTCCCGGTATCTCACCGACCCGCCGGCTGCCGGGTCCGCGGACTTCGTGGATTATGGGGTGTTGATCTCTCCGGACGGCGAGTTCGTGGCGTTTCCATCCTTTGAAGGGGATGAGGAGGTCGGCTTCCAGCTGAGCCTGGTCGGGATCGATGGTTCCCCTCCCCGTGTGCTGTACAAAAATCCGGATCGTGGCTATGTGATTCCGACCGGGTGGAGCCCGGACGGCAAGACGATCCTTGCGGTCGTTTTGAGCGAGGGGACGAGTGCCATGACCCTGATCTCGGTGGATGACGGCGCGTTTCGCGTCCTGAAGAGCCTCGACTGGGGGGGGTTTGCCGCGCCCCGCTTCTCGCCCGACGGCCGGTGGGTGGCGTTCAACTTCCCGCCAGACGACGACTCACCGAACCGCGACATCTTCATCCTGGCCAGCGACGGTAGCCGCCAGACGACACTGATCGAGCATCCGGCCGACGACTACCTCTTCGGTTGGACGCCCGACGGGTCGGCGATCCTGTTCGGGAGCGACCGATCGGGCACACCGAGCTGGTACGCCGTGGGAGTGGCCGACGGGAACGGCCAGGGGGACCCCGCACTGGTACGTCCGGACATGTGGGGTGCGGAGGGGGGGGGGTTAGGATTCACCGAAGGTGGCACCTTCTATTACCGCGTTCGGACGGGGCTGAGCGAAGTGTACACCGCAACGATGGACCCGGAAACGGGAGCGTTGATCACGCCTCCCGTTGCCGTCAGCGGACGGCACAGTGTGTTCCGCAACAACTACCCTCAGTGGTCGCCGGATGGACAGTACTTGGCCTTCGTCGCAAATCGCAGCCCCATGGAGCGCGCTCGGTCCGGCAACCTGAGCATCGTCATTCGGTCGATGGCCACGGGCGAGAGTCACGTGATAACTCCGAACCTGACGTACTTCAACAGACCCCTCTGGTCTCACGACGGCCAGTCGTTCTTGATCAGCGGTACGGACGAGAACGGACGCGATGGGTTCTATCGGGTCGACAGGCTCACAGGTGCGGTCACGACCATCGCGCGGGACTCCCGGCCGAGCTCGCTCCAGCGAGC